>CAYRTG010000037.1:0-15534 GCA_964427365.1 uncultured Ruminococcus sp.
CATTTTATAGGTATAGGTATAAACATTTTATGAAGGCTTTACTTTAAATGTGTTTTGTGATAAAATTAACATTAAATATATCGGACGTGGAGGTTATTTTATGGGGCTGACAATTGCACAGAAAATTATCAAAAATCATATTGTTGATGGTGAAATGATTGTGGGAACAGATATTGGTCTAAAAATTGACCAAACTCTTACACAGGACGCTACAGGCACAATGGCATATCTGGAATTTGAGGCTATTGGTATTCCAAGAGTTAAGACAGAAAAAAGTGTTGCTTATATTGACCACAATACTTTACAGACCGGGTTTGAAAATGCTGATGACCATAGATTTATTCAGTCAGTTTGTAAAAAGCACGGTATTTATTTTTCAAGACCCGGTAACGGTATTTGCCATCAAGTTCACCTTGAAAGGTTTGGTAAGCCCGGCAAAACCTTAATCGGTTCTGACAGCCACACTCCTACAGGAGGCGGTATCGGTATGCTTGCTATTGGTGCAGGCGGACTGGATGTTGCTGTTGCTATGGGTGGCGGTGCATATTACATAACCATGCCGAAAATGGTTAAGGTTAACTTAACAGGTAAACTAAAGCCTTGGGTTTCTGCTAAGGATATTATTCTTGCTGTACTTAAAGTTATGTCCGTTAAAGGCGGTGTCGGTAAAATTGTAGAGTATGCAGGTCAGGGTGTTAAGACTCTTTCTGTTCCTGAACGTGCTACAATTACAAACATGGGCGCTGAATTAGGTGCTACTACATCTATCTTTCCATCTGATGAAATTACAAGAGAATTTCTTAAAGCTCAGAACCGAGAGGAAGACTATGTTGAGTTATCTTCTGATGCTGACGCCGAGTATGATGAGGTTATTGAAATCAACTTAGATGAGCTTAAGCCTTTGGCAGCTTGTCCTCACTCACCTGACAACATCAAAACTATTAAGGAACTTGCAGGACAAAAAATTAATCAGGTTTGTATTGGCTCCTGCACAAACTCATCTTACAGAGATATGATGAAGGTTGCTGCTATTCTTAAGGGTAAAACTGTTGCTGACGAAGTAAGCCTTGCAATTGCTCCGGGCAGCAAGCAGGTTCTTAATATGTTAGCTTTAAACGGTGCTTTAGGTGATATGATTGCAGCAGGTGCAAGAATACTTGAAAGCGCTTGCGGACCTTGTATCGGTATGGGACAGTCACCAAACTCTAAGGGTATTTCTCTGCGAACATTTAACAGAAACTTTGAGGGCAGAAGCGGTACCGCTGACGGTCAGATTTATCTTGTTTCTCCTGAAACTGCCGCTGTGTCTGCACTTACAGGTGTGTTTACAGACCCTACTGCTTTAGGCGCTGATGTTGAAATTGAAATGCCGGAACGATTCTTAATAAATGACAATATGGTAATTGAGCCTGCTTCCGTTAAAGAAATGGATAGCATTGAAATCTTAAGAGGTCCAAATATTAAGCCTTATCCAAAGACTTCCCCTCTTAATAATGAAATCAAGGCAAGCTGTAGTTTAAAGGTCGGCGATAACATTACTACCGATCACATTATGCCTGCCGGCGCTAAGATATTGCCCCTTCGTTCCAATATTCCTAAAATTTCAGAGCATTGCTTTACTGTATGTGATAAAGACTTTCCTGCACGTGCCAAGGCTTTAGGTTCAAGCATTGTTGTAGGTGGTGAAAACTACGGTCAAGGTTCTTCCCGCGAGCACGCTGCTCTTGCTCCGTTATATCTTGGAGTTAAAGCTGTACTTGTTAAGAGCTTTGCAAGAATTCACCGCTCTAACCTTATTAATGCAGGTATTCTTCCCCTTACATTCAGCAACGCTGATGATTATGATAAGATTAAGCTCGGAGATCAGCTTGAGCTTCCAAATGTTAAAGCAGAAATTATGGATGGTAAAAATATTACTGTAGTAAACAAAACTAACGGCGAAACAATTACTGCTGTTTGTGAACTGACAAACAGAACTAAGGCAATTATCATTGCCGGCGGTTTGCTTGACTACACAAAGGAGAATAGCAAATGAGTAAAATTCAGATGAAAGTCCCTCTCGTTGAGATGGACGGCGATGAAATGACAAGAGTTATATGGCAGCAGATTAAGGACATTCTTATCACTCCATATATTGATTTGAAAAGCGAGTACTATGATTTAGGTCTTGAAAATCGTGAAAAAACAAAGGATCAGGTTACTTTTGACAGTGCCGTAGCTACTAAGAAATACGGTGTGGCTGTTAAGTGTGCTACTATCACTCCAAATGCTGCAAGAATGTCTGAGTACAATCTTACTGAAATGTGGAAGTCACCAAACGGTACTATTCGTGCAATTCTTGACGGTACTGTTTTCCGTGCCCCGATTCTGGTTAAGGGTGTTACTCCTTATATTCCAACCTGGACTAAACCTATTACCATTGCAAGACATGCTTACGGTGATGTTTACAAAAACACTGAAATGCGGGTTACGGGCGGTTCTAAGGCTGAGCTTTTGGTTACTAAGGCTGACGGTACAACTGAAAAAAGTCTTATTCATCAGTTCGAATCTGACGGAATTATTCAGGGTTTACATAATATTGACAAAAGCATATGTTCTTTTGCAAGAGCTTGCTTTAATTTTGCTTTGGATACAAAACAGGATCTTTGGTTCTCATCAAAGGATACTATAAGCAAAAAGTATGATCACAGATTTAAGGATATTTTTGCTGAAATATTTGAAAATGAATATAAGAAAAAGTTTGACAAAGCAGGTATTGAATATTTCTATACCCTTATTGACGACGCTGTTGCTCGTGTTATCCGGTCAAACGGCGGTTATATCTGGGCTTGTAAAAACTACGACGGCGACGTTATGAGTGATATGATAGCTACAGCATACGGCTCTCTTGCTATGATGACTTCTGTTCTTGTATCGCCTGAAGGCGTGTATGAGTATGAAGCTGCTCACGGCACAGTTCAACGTCACTATTACAAATATCTTAGAGGTGAAGAAACTTCAACAAACTCAGTTGCAACGCTTTTTGCTTGGACAGGAGCTTTAAGAAAGCGCGGAGAGCTTGATGAGATTTCGGAGCTTGTGAGATTTGCTGATAAACTTGAAAAAGCTATTATTGACACTATTGAAAGTGGTATTATGACAGGTGACCTTTATCTGATTTCCACTTTAGAAAACAAAAAAAAGGTAAATACTACAGAGTTTTTAGAGGCTGTAAACGAAACCTTAAAGAAAAATCTGTAATTTACACTGTGAATTAATCAGGAGTTTTTTATGAATAGGCAAAATATTTCCAAGTCAGTTATTAAACGACTTCCTCGTTACTACAGATTTCTAAATGAGCTTGAGGAACAGAATGTAGAGCGTATAAGTTCAAATAAGCTTGCAGAGATTATGAGAGTTACTGCAAGTCAGGTAAGACAGGATCTTAACTGTTTTGGTGGATTCGGTCATCAGGGCTATGGCTATCCTGTTTCAACCCTTAAAAATGAAATTAAAAATATACTCGGTCTTAACAACAACTACAAAGCTGTGCTTTTAGGAGCAGGTAATCTTGGCAATGCAATCGCTACCCATATGAAGTTTGAAAAACTGGGTTTTAATCTTGTAGGTATTTTTGACAGTAACGAACGGCTTGCCGGCAAATACATCGGTGATATTATTGTTCAGAATGACAAACATCTGGAAAGCTTCTGCAAGGAAAACAAGATTGATGTTGCCTTTTTGTGTATTCCTCGAAGTGCTGCTCCGGATGCTGTTAAAAGACTTTATGACATAGGCATAAAATGCTTTTGGAATTTTACGCACTATTACATTCAGGGTGACTACCCTGATACAATTGTTGAAAATGTACATCTTAGCGATAAGATGATGACATTATGCTTTAGTATGAATGAACATGAGGAAAAAAATGAGTAAGTATTTAAGCAGAAAAATTAAATTTATTTCTCTTTTTGCTATGATAGGTGTTGTTTTTATTCATTCCTATAATTTTACTGACAAATTTTTGACACCAGCTACGAGAATTACTGAGGGCTTTAAAATTCCCGTTATGTTTGAATATTTCATAAGTAACGGATTGTGCAGATTTGCTGTTCCTATGTTTTTTGTTATTTCAGGCTTTCTGTTTTTCTTTAAGTATGAAAACAGTATTAAAGGATATAAAAGAAAAATTACAAAACGGTGCTTTAGCATACTTACTCCATATCTTTTGTGGACGTTTATTTCAGCAATTACTATTTTGGTTCTGACTTACTTTAATTCAACGGCTAATCTTGATATAGTCAAAGAACATCCTGTTACAAATACTGTTGATTTTCTGTATTCCTTTGTAAACCCACCTGCTTTTCAGCTTTGGTATTTACAGCAGTTGATTATATTTACAGTAATTGCACCATTGATTTATTTATTGATTAAATATACCAAGGGTATCATTCTTATTCCTTTCTGCATTTTGTGGTTATTGGATTTAAACTTTATAATTAATTCTCAAGCATTGTTCTTTTACTCTGCAGGTGCTGCTATTGCAATTTTTGATAAATCAAAAAATCTTACTATTTATAACAATAGGCAAAACGCTGTTGTATTTTCATTATTTTGGATTTTATTAAGCGCCTTATTTACAGTTATGGCTGCTTCTGCACCGAAGGGTTTTGCATTTACAGCTATTATGACAGTAATATGCAAGATTAATGAAGTTGTAGGATTAATTGCAATGTGGCTGATTTTTGATTATATTGTTAAAAGAATTGCAAACAAGAAAATACTGCTGCTTATGACAGGTCACTTATTCTTTATTTATGCACTTCACGAACCGCTGCTTCACATAGCTTATCAGACTGCGTTATTCGATTTGGAATCAGGCTTTGGTCATATTATTCTGTTTATTTGCTTGCCGATTTCAGTTATAGCTTTCTGCATAATAGTAAGTATGGCTGTAAGAAAAATTTCCAAACCAATTCACAAGCTCCTTACAGGAGGCAGATCATAAAATAAAAAACCTTAAAACAGGCACTATGCGAAGGTTCGCATAGTGCCTGTTAGTTTGTGCGTTTTTTAATGTAAAATCAGTTTATATCAAGCTCACACATAAGTTTATTAATAAATTCGGCATTTTTATTATTAAGGTTTTCGGCTCTGTCGTAAATTCCTTTCTTTAAATTAATATCACGATTAATAAATAAACGCGTAAACCAATACTGCACCCAGCTTACGGGAAGCAAAATCGGCACTTTGGCAAGGTATGAATATCTGTTTTTCATTTTGCTGTATGGAATAAATACTTGTTTAAGCCAGTAGTTATCCTTGTTACGCAAGGTGTCCTGATAAAAGAACACATCCCGAACACCATAGGTACTGCAATAGAGAATAAACTCACCTAAATTATCAATTTTTGTTTCATCTTGAGAAAACCAATTTACTGATAATTTTCTAAGCCTTTGTGCAAAGATTTTGATTTTAAGCTTTTCAAAACAAAAGTTTATATAATTAAAATTAAGATTTGGGTACTTGCTCAGATAAACATAAATATCCATAAGCATACGTATTCCGATACCTCCGGAATTAAAATGCTTTGCACAATGATAAATCATATAAATATAAAAATCCTCCGGGCTCATTGAATATGAATATTTATAGCCTTCTCTATGATTTACATTATCCCATATATTGTTGAAAAAGCTGTCATCCTTTTCATTTAAGTTACATTTAATTTCAAAATACAGCAAACCCTTGGAAAAATGAATTTCATTAGCATTAATCAGCTTTTGTTTCCTATAACCTAGATTTTCAAAAATTATTGTTATTTTTTTGAAGTCATTTTTATGGACAAGGATATCTACATCAGTCATTGTTCTTAAATCTGTCTGACTGTAAAGATGTTTCATAAAATAACCCTTTAGCGGCAGATTTTTAATAGCTGACTTTTCAAATTCTTTCAGAACTTTTTCAACCTCAACAAACTGTGAGGTTTCCTTTAATATGCTGAAACGTCTTTCATTTTCTATAACATTTGCTATAGTCTGCGGCGGCTTATCATCAAGCTTTGATACAGCATAGCCTAAGATGTTAAGTACTGAGTTTCTTTGTGCATGACGAACAATAAACTCCCAATTAATATTATCTATTGGTTTTGGCAGTTCGGCATTATTTATTGTCGCAGAAAGCAAATCAATATAATAAGTATATAGCTGTTTTTTTTGGCTGCTTAAGGCAATATCCATATTAAATATCCCTTACTATAATCTTTTTATCCTGAATTTTTACTTCTTTATTGCAAACCTGATTTGCTGCCTTTTTATGGGAAATAAGAATACAGGTTTTATTTTTAAGAGCTTTTATATTCTGAAGGAGCCTGATTTCTGTTGCTTCGTCAAGTGCTGAGGTTGCTTCATCAAGTAAAATTACAGGGCATTTGCATATTATAGCTCTTGCAATTGCTACACGCTGAACCTGTCCCTCTGAAAGGCCAAGACCATTTTCCCCTATCATTGTATCCAGCCCTTTCGGCAGTTCTTCAATAAAATCCGCACAGGCAATCTTTGCAGCAGCCATAATTTCTTCATCAGTTGCATTTGGTCGTACAAAGGAAATGTTTTCCCTTATAGTTCCTGACAACAAAAAATTACCTTGAGGCACATAGGCGAACATTGAACGGATATTTTTATCAATAAAAACCTTAGAACCTTTATTCAGCTTTAGATAAATCTCACCGCTATGTACGGGAAATACATCTAACAACAGCTTTATTAACGTGCTTTTTCCTATACCTGAAATACCCGTAATCACTACAAAATCGCCTTTCTTTATTGTTAGGCTTGTATTTTCAATTATAGTATCTCTGTCATAGCTGAATGAAATATTGTCAAATTCAATAGAGCTTAATTTATTATATAAATCATTAATGTCAATGTTATGGTTATTTTCATCTGTATGCTCATCAGGAAATTCTTCAAACTCCATTATTCTTTCTGCTGAAGCAAGAGCCTGATAATAAGTCGGGAGAATTGAAGTCAGACCCTGAATTGGAGATTGAATCTGAGATACAAGAGAAAGAATCTCTGTTAATATGCCATATGTAATAGCTCCTGTAAGAATAGAAAAAGAACCCCATATCAAGCCATACAAATAGGCAGCAGCAAAAACAAAGCTAAAGCCTGTTGACGCAAATATTGAAATATAGTTACGCTTTCTTTTAACTTTAAAGTTATCCATTTGAAGTTTGTCAGATTCTGACTTAATTCTGTCATATGCGTTAAACACTTTAATTACAAGTATGCTTGCTAAAGACTCCTGCAAAAAGCTTCGGGTTTTGCCGTCTGTAGCTTGTGCTTTTTTGTGCAGATTTTTTAGTGTTCCTTTAAATAAAAGTGCAACAAACATAAATAATGCTCCGCCGATAAAAAGAACAATCGCAAATTTCCAGTCTATTGTAAATAAAATTATAAATGCACCTATAAGCTTAACAATAAAGTAACAAACATTTGGGACAATTGAAGTAATTGTGCTGGTAATAACATTTACATCACTTGTAAGTCTGTTTAATAACTCGCCTGTATGAAAAGATGTAATTTTTGAATAATCCTTTTTAAGCATTGTATTAAACAAATTCGTTTTTAGTGAAATTTCAAGCTTTGCATTAATGTTAAAGTTTGTGATATTGGAAAAAATTCTAAGAGCAACCTGTGTAAGAGTTAACAGCAAAAGCATAATTCCAAAGAAAATAACACCGTTCCAATTTTGGTCATAGGCAGCAGAGTCAACAATTTCTCTGGAAAGTTGTGCCATTAAAACACCTGAATAAGCCATAACGCTGTATAATACAGCTAATAAGATTATATTAAAAAGCTGACTGCGGGAATTTTTAACAATCCACATAGTAGTTTTTTTATCAAAATTTTTAAGTTCTTTAAAATAAGAAGTTGATAGCCTTTCACGAATTTTCATTTGTTGCTCCTGATTTTAGTTTTTACTCTTAAAAATAAATGTCTTATCGGTCTTGAATAATACCAAATATTATTGTACATTTTATAAATCGGATTATCAACAGTGTACATTTTTCCTTTACGATAAAATGCAGTAACAACACCGATAACATTTTCTTCACGAATATTATATTCACGTTGATAATTATTATCTCCCAGCATTACATATGAGCCGTCTTTTTGAAAACCCGCAACCCTGTGTACAACATAGCTGTCAGTTTCCTGTCTGTAATAAAGGGCTACATCAAAAAGGCGGAGTCGTCCTTTAGGTTTTTGTAAAATTATCATATCTGTGCCATCGTGGAGCATTGGCCGCATACTATTGCCATGAGGTACAAAGGACACCTTTTTGCCTGAATTAAGCTGTTCCTTCATAACATCTATGAAATCTTTCAGACTTACGTTTTTATTCAACTATTTCAGCACCCTTTAGTTTATTAACAAAATTTTTTACATCAGCTTTTGCTGTGTTTTCATCAACATCATATTCTTTCATAAGAAAATCAACAAGCTCCGGCTCCTCAGCACCATTCTGAAGAATCTCAAACAGAAAGGCGCCTGTTTCATTAAGATTAATAAGTCCGCTAAAATCCACAACTGCGTCGCCAATCGGAACAACTACAAATGAATCTGAAATTTTCCTTAAAATAAAATTATCCTTAATTTTCATAATAATACCTCAAAATAAAATTATTAAATACATTATATATCAAAGAATAAAAAAAGGCAACTTTAAAGTTGCCTTTTACTATAGTGACATTCTCCCACCGCCTATGCTTCCCATAGAGGCGGGGACTTATCGCTCAAGTACACAAGTGTGTACAGAGTATCAACGAGCCGGCCCCGTGTGTCCCACGGTTCTATGTTTAGGGTTATGCGCCTGTAAGCCGCATACCCTCGTTTCTAATATTTACAGCGGCGTTTATGTATCTATTATGTTAAAAATTAAGCCAATGTATCAATGTCATTAGAAATATACATTTGAATTTTTGTTACATCACGAATATCAATCATGTCATCATTTGTAACCTCAGCAAGACCGATAGCTTTGTAAGTTGCTGTTGTTGCACCGACAATATATTTCTGAACATTAGTTACATCACGTATGTCAACCACTCCGTCTAAGTTAAAGTCACCCAACACGTCTGACAGTACTTCATACCGGGAAAAGCTTGTGTAACAATAATCTTCAACAAAAGAACCGGAATAAACCTGGACAGTCATAGTTTGCTGGATTGCAGGATAAAAACAATTGTTACCGATTGAAGTTACAGACCTTGGAACTAACAACTTGCTAATTCCGCTACAGCCATCAAAAACATTAGAACCAAGCGTTTTTAAAAACGGCGAAAGCTCCAGTGAAGTTAAAGCCGAACAATTTTCAAAAGCATTGTTGCCGATGGATGTAAGGTTAAGTGGTAATGTTAAAGAAGTTAAGCCTGTACAATTTGCAAAAACTCTGGCACCGATAGAAGCAATACCATCCGGCAATACAAGACTATTTAATCCGGTACAACCATAAAAGGCTCTGTTGCCTATGCTATTTACAGATTCCGGAATATCTAATGACGTAAGTCCCGAACAACCATAAAATGCATATTCAGGAATTGCAGAAATTTCAGATGGAAGCTGAACATCAATCAATGATATACATTTATAAAACAGATTGTTTCCAATACCGGTAACACTGTCAGGAATTGAAACAGACTCTAATCCGCTTTCACGAAAAACACCGCTTGAAATTTCTGTTACTGTTGAGGGAATTGAAATGCACTTAAGAGCAGTACAGTTTCTTAACATATAATCAGGTAAGACAGTTAATGAATGAGCGTCAGATAAATCAAAATTACTCAGATTTTCCATGAAAGCAAAAGCTGATATACCAATTGACGATACAGTTGAAGGAATTTTTATATCGGTAATATCAGTTGCGCCATAAAAAGCAAAATTACCAATGGAAGTATAGCCCTCAGGAATAACAACTGAATTTAACGCTGTGTTTTCAAAAGCACTGTCAGAAATACCTACAACTCTGATATTACCAAAATATTTTGGCAAAGTTATATCAGTATCTGTTCCACAATATTTATAGATTTTAACCGAATTTTCATCGATTTTTTCACATTCATAGTCACCGTAAATAACGGTAGTTAATGCACTTGCACTAATAACAGACAAAACAGAACTAATCATTAGGACAGCAAGAACCAATGATAATACTTTATTAATGGATTTCATAACGTACCTCCATAAGTAAATTTATACAAGATAATTATACAGTTTTTCCCGGATTTAGTCAAGAGTATGTTTGAATCTGTTATAACATCGGTAATATGTCCTCCGCCTCCAAGGCGGCGGGGAACATATTTCAATTCAGTGGGAGTTGCAATCTCCCACTGAATTGGTACTTGCGTTGCAAGTACTCCGCTTGTTGAAAGCGGAGCTTTGAAAGGGAAAAAGGCAAGGGACTGTCTATATTGGCAGTCCCTTTAATAAAAAATCTATGAAAACAAGCAATAATAAATTTTAAATCCTTATAGCTTAAGCTTCGTAAACCTTAGCAGTTGCGTAATTGTCACTCATAACATATACATAATGCTTTGCGCCATCTGCATCTTTATATGAATATACATAGTAAGAATATACAACGTAAGACTGACTTCTGTAAAGTTTACTCTGCTCTGTCATAGCTTCGTAGAAGTAGCTGTAACAGCCTTGAGTTTGTGAGTACTTCATAAATTCCTGACCTGTCTGATCATCAATTGTATCCGTACCCTTAACAAAGCTATAGTTAAGGCCGCTTGCAGCGTGGATTGAGTTACTTTCAGAGTTACCATCATAATCAACGCCGATATCCTCAGCAACACTTAGAAGTGCATCCTTATCAGTATAAGCAAAGTTTCTGACTGTTGCGCTTACCGGCTTCATTGTGGAAGTTGTAACGGTATATGAAAGAATTCCGGCACCCTCAAAGGTCTTATCTGTAGCACCTTCTACAACATTACCGTCTTGGTCATATACAGGATCGTTCTGGCGATAGAAGTTCTGAATGTAGAAGTTCTGACCTACATAAGTTTTGTCGTTATATGATTTAATCTCATAATAAGCTGTGTTAATAATTGAAAGATTCTTGATTTTTTCATCACCTTCGGCAACTTTAACACTGAGGTCAATATCGTTAGCAACTTTCAGTGTAAATACATCCTTATCAGAAATAGGAGTATTCTGACCGTTTATAGACCAAATATATCCGGTTTCACTTGATTCGGTATAATCGGAAGCGTTAAGTGCAGCCTCCTGCTGGAAGTAGTAATAGCCTACTTCCGTACCGCCAACAGAAACTTTATATTGACGGGCTGTTTCTTTAAGATTCGCAGTAACATAATAGATACCGTCAATTAACGTTGGCGTTGTAGAAACAGAATTTTCATCTAATGCATAAGTAAAGTAGTTACTGATAATGTTCGGAGCATTATCTTTGGCAGCAGCTACAAGAGAAGCATTATCGTCAATTACCGACGCAAGTACCTTTTTAGCGGCAGTTTTGTAAGAAGCCGGTTTTGTAGGACAGTTTACAACATCAAACTCGTAGCCGTCAGATGTATCGTAATCTACAAAATTATATGTAAATACCATCTGAATCGAGTCGAGTGCAAAGGTTGCAACATAATTATCGGCAGCGGCTTTCTTAAGAGCAACCGTAAGCTCTTCTGCTGCACCGCTGATTGCTGTGCCGTTCTTAGTCCAGTTAATAAACTTATAATTTTCATTTTGAACTGCCTGAGCTGTAACAGTAACAGCAAGGTCAGCATAATCAGTAACTTCAGTATCGGCAACAGCATATGTTACAGTATTTTTATCGGAATCAATGATACCGCCGGTTGTAACACCTGCGTATGCAGAGCCTGCAAGTGAAGCAGTTAATGTATCAATGGTACCGCCTACCGCAGAGAATGTTGAAGTATTGCTCTGATATGACATAATTGCATATGCAGCGTCGGCAACAGGACGATTAATAACATTAATGGTTGATTCTACAGTTGCTGTATCACCTAAAGTACCTTTAACAGTGATTGTAACCTTTGTTGAACCAACAGCCTTAGGCGTAATAGTACCGTCAGCGGCAACAGTTGCAATGCTTTCGTCAGCTACAGAATATGAAGCAACAGCAGCATTTGTATGTAGCGTCGGAGCAATGCTGTGCGCATTGTTATCGTCAACATACAATTCATAAGAAGAAATGTATGATATCGGGTTTGGATCAGCCGGCTGTGAAGCCCATGGAGCAACAGAGTATTTTCCTGATTCTGTTTCGTGATTATTGTACGGTGCAAAAGCATAAGCAGTATCAGTTACAGTGATATCAACTGTCTGACCTTCAGTATCTTTAAATATTACTCTATCAGTTCCTTTAGGTACATCATAATAATAGTTATTATCGGATATAAATGTCATAGACGGAGAAGAATTCCAATCCACAGGTGCACTACTTCCATCTGTCCAGTAGTATATTGATAACGGATTAAACAATATATCCGATGCATAAGCACCCTTGTTATTCCAGTAGATACGCTTGACGGTATTGCTAACCGATGTTGCACCCTTTGCTGAAGCTGAAGTATCCACTTCAGCAGCGTCTTTAATTGATTGTGTTGCTTCAATCCAAACCTCGCCGGTTTGCAAACACTTTTTATTAAGAGCATTATTTGTGCTTACAGGAAGGGTTTTATTACCTGCTGTAATAGTATCAAGCTTAGTTACAATGTCAACAATATTACCATCATCATCAATATAATATACTGTATCATAAGTACCGCTGTAAACTGTACTTGTACCGACTTTAGTAAGAGCAAGGGTATCGCCGTTTGCAAAGTTGATTGTCGGAGCAAGGTCGCTGTCACTATGCATATCTACATAATATTTTACCGGCGTAGTAGCTGTATCGTAAGTTATTTCAAATATTGGCGTATAAGTTGCATTCTTAGATACAGAAACAGTCATTATTAAATTACTGCCTAATGAAGTATCAACATTTGTGCCGTCTGTTGACCAGCCGATGAACTCCATACCCGGTTGTCTTGAAGCTGTAAATGTAAGTCTTGTACCTTCAGCAAACTGTGTATAAGCATTCAGCTTACCGTTGCCCATATTGTCAACATATGTCATTGTTGCGCCTTCGCCGGCACTGACTGTGTACATTGTAGAAGTAATCTTACCATTCAGCCAAGTTAAACGGTTGGTTATCCAAGTTGTAAGAGAACTTGATACAGCAGCAAAATCAGAACCTGTATCACTTGTACCCCAACCGGAAGAAAGGTTATTTGCAATGAATCCCCAACGATTTTCATTCATTAAAATTGTATTTTCAATAGCAGAGAAATAAGTATCTCTGAGGTAAGTATTTTCAGATGTAGCAGTCAGGTAGAATTCATTTTTCCAAATTGTTACTACATCTGCCCAGAAAGAAGTGTTCTGACAGAGAGCAGCCTCAAAGTCATAAACTGATGTGCTGGAGCCGCCCATACCCTTATATCTTGCGAAGAATCCTTCAGCATTATCCAAGTCAGTATTTGCATCGGTATGAGAGCCAACAAGATTCTTTGCAGTATCATTACAGTACTGACCGAGAGTCCAGTCGAAGTCCCAAACAGGCTCTGCATAGAACTTATCCTCAGCAGATTTATAAAGAACATTGTAGCTTGTTGAACAAGCGTCCAGGTTCTTTGAAAGCTCTTGAATCAAATACATTTTTGCAAATGATTCTACGTCTATCTTATCACGGATAGAATCAATATTTTGGTTATATACAGCTTCTTCAACAGCGTTCCACTTAGAAATTATGTATTCCATTTCATTCTTGGAAGCATTCTCGGGAGAAGAAACCACAATTGGCTGACCTTTCTTGGAAATAAACCAGGAAGCCTCTGCTCCATAGCGATCCTGAAGCTCAAATTCCATTAGATATGTGCCGCCGTTGTTGTAGTTAGTTGAGTCTGTTCTGTTGGTTGAATACTGATAACTGCAACCATCAACTGTACCTTGAGCTAATTCAAAGTCAACTGTATTACCATCTGCATCAACGGGATCGTCATACTTGATTTCCGACTCAGTAATCATAGCTTTTGAGCCAAGCTCAACTTTCTGTGTTACTAAGTAAGAACCCATATATACACCGTTGTCATAAAGGTCTGCCATCTGGAAGTCAGGGAAATATTCAAATCCCAGCTCTTTGGCAAGCTTGTAGATGTATGAGTTACGCGACTGCGCCTCATCAACGTTGTTTGCAAGGAGGCTGTATTTTGTATTGCCCTTAGCATTGTCACCTGCCAGACCAAACAGGTTAGCGGAATCCTTTAAGGTCATATTGTATGCATATTTACCAAACAGGTCACAAGAAGCCTTCCAGGACGAGTTGCCTCTGCCCTTGAACTTCTTCAAGGTTCCTGTAGTATATTGACCTAACTGGTCAACAGCTATCTCTGTTCCTTTGCAGGTAATGCTTTCCTTATTTGCCTGTGCTGCATTATCATCAGCAACAGGATTAGTTTTCATTGGTAAATCATAAGGTATATCATTACCGCTTTCATCAGTTGTTGTAGTATTAAGGTAAAGCTGAGTTGAGCCGGTGCTGCCTTTCATAAACTTAACTTTTTTACCGTCAACTGCGGTATTGGTACCGCTTATGGTATACTCGGTATTAACCTCAAATGAATAAGTATTGCCGGAAGTAATTGAAGTATCGCCAATTATAAGTGATGAGAAATTATGATAAATCGGTATACTGCTCATACTTACTTTACTTGGCAGATAGAATACATAAGTATTGCTTTCAGTTTGGTTTGCGCCGGTATGGTTGTTCCACTTAATAAGGGTAGCTTTGTTGCCGTCATCATAATCAGGAACTGCGTCCACCCAAGCTACATTGCCGTCGTACGCTCTGTCCTTATAGGTGTAACCAACGTATAGCGTTGATTCAGAAGACTTACCATAAGCAATCTTAGAACCGTCTGAATCATATCCAATGATTTCAGCGATTATTGTGTATTCGCCCTTAGCTAAGTCGGAAATTGTAATTGGTGCGAATGAATATTGTGTACCGTCAGTTAAATCTGTTTTATTAACAGTACTGCCTTCAAATGTACCAACAACGGCGCCGGATGAATCCATAACAGTTATAACAGGCTTGTATGTAGATGAATATCCTGACTGATCTGCGGAATCACCCATAACAACAGTTACAGCAGGATTGTCGATGTCATCATATTCCGGCGTAACGGAAACTACTTTGATTTTACCGAAAACCATAGGATATACAATTGTATCCTCATTTATGGTCAGGGTTAAATTTTTTGTGTTTTTACTTGTATCCTCGGTTCCGTTGATGACCCAGCTTTCAACAGAAACAATGTCGGAGCCGTCGGTACTGCTTGTAATTTCGTTAGCAGTGATAGTAATATCGGAATCCTCGTCAACAGAAATTGTGTCGCCCTTTGCTACAGTTTCTGTTATTTCTGTACGATCCAGTGTATATGTTACCGTATAGTCAGTTACAAAG
>CAYRTG010000037.1:15634-16770 GCA_964427365.1 uncultured Ruminococcus sp.
TTCATATACAGCCTGAATTGTTGCGGCAGATGTGGCTGTTATAGTTGCGGATGAAGATGTATTACCGGAAATAGAAACCGAACCGCTGATTACTTTCCACTCTTTGAATGTATAATGGGAAATACTATCGGCTGAAATAGCTACAGGAGTAGAACCAACCTGTACTGTTGAGGTTGTACTGTTTATATTATTAGTAAGTGTTACGGCGTATGTTTCTTCTTCTTTAATAAACCTTGCGTAAACAGTGGAAGCAGCGGTAGTTTTCGTTGCGGTATAAGTAGCAGCGGAACTTAGCTGTGTACCCGAACTGTTGTACCAGCCGGCAAAGGAGTAGCCGTCCTGCAAGCCGGAATAACTATATGTGACAGACGCTGTATTAGCTGCTGTAGCAGTAGCAGTAACAGTTGAAGATCCTGCCGTAATTGAGCCTGAACCGGACGTAGTTGAGCTGTGACTATTAAGATAATAAGATGATACCTTAATTGTTGCAGGTGAAGAAGTAGCAGTGCTATAGGTGGAGCCATTATTTGTAGAAACTTGTGCTGTTACAGTTTGAGTGTAGTTAAAGCCGGAATATCCAGAACTATATGTACCGCTAATTGTAGCATTATTAGAAGAGCTTGCAGGGGTAAATAAATAGTAACCGCTATTATTAACACCGTAGTCAAGAGGTTTAACATAATAAGTAAAATTTGTTAATGCAAAAGTATTGCTATTATACAAACTGCTAGCAGCAGCAAAGCTAATGTACTCATTTTGATTCCAACTTGTGTGATCAGCATTCAAATGGAAATAATATAGATTAGTGTTACTTAGTCGTGTCATCGAGCCTTCCACATCAATGTAATTAGACTCAGTATTAGAAGTTGTTCTGGTAATAATAAGCTGAACATTTTGACCTATCCAACTATCCGGTGCGGCAAAATAAACATAACCTTGCCAGTTATGATTATATTGTGATGCGTTTGCGGTAATTGTGCCAACCATTAGGGTTGAGAACATCATTAGTATGCCTAGTAATAAGGCTAAAGAACGCTTGCTAATGCGTTTAAATTTTGTTTTCATAGAATTACCTCCGTTTGATTTTCGGCAAAGCCGAAAATAATTGAAAATTGAAAATGGAAAATTGAAAATTA
>CAYRTG010000038.1:0-14925 GCA_964427365.1 uncultured Ruminococcus sp.
GATTAACTTGCAAAGGTTAATCGGTTTTTGCTTTTATTTATTATATAATTATGATATAATATCATAATCAATGAATGATAAACGGAGTTGACGTTAGTTGATTGTAGAAATAGAATTATTTGAAAAAATATTTGTATACTTTTCGATGATTATATCATTCTATTGTATTTACAATTGCATTACAAATATTAAAGCATCAAAAAGGTTGACATTATATTTATTATTAACTTCTATTTTGTTGATTGCATTAGGTTGCATAATACAATTATATAGCTATTTTGCATCCAAAATTTGCGTAATAACTATATTATGTTTATCACCAATATTATATAATAGGAAAAAATTACTCATTTCTATTTCAAGCTCAATTATTACAATTGGTATTTCATACTGTATAAGATTATTCAGTGTTTTTTTTACAAGCATTTTTTGTTCTATAATAAATCATACTGATGCAGATATATTTGTTTCTGCTTCTATTGCCATACTTCAAGTATTAATTTCAATTCTTTTAATTCATTTAAAAAGGGTAAAAAATGGATTATCCTTTTTTTACGACCCTACAAATTTAGGGATTGGATTATTAATATCGGGTTTCATAGTTGGAGTAATTGCTGTCAGCGAACAGAAAGCAATTGATAAGTTAGCTTTTACAATTCTTGCTATAGGAATATTTATTTCTTCTATTGGTTTATTTCTCTGGATACGCAAAAGTATTACTGAACATTATCGTAATAAGTTACAGGATAAGGCGGAGGAACATTATCAAAATACGTTAGCTGAGAAAGACAAATACATAGAACAGCTTACTAATTCTAATACCTATTTATCAAAAATAGTCCACAGGGATAATCACCTTATGGGTGCGTTACAATACTCTATTGAGAAATTTAAAAATTGTAATAACGAAGAGGAAAAGGATAAAATCTTGAATGAAATTCTCACATTGGCTAATGAGCGTGGAGATTTATTGCTAAAAGAACAGAAGTTAAGCAAACTTCTACCAAGCACAGGTTTATCAATGATTGACTGTGCTTTAGGCAATATGTATGTAAAAGCCGCTGCTCATAATATTGATTTTGACCTTGTTGTTAATGAGGAAATTCATTATCTGATTAACAATATAATTTCACAAACAAACCTTGAAACTCTGTTGTGTGACCATATTAAAGACGCAATTATTGCTATTGAGGCTAATAACAATATTGCAGGCAAAATCCTTGTAACTATAGAAATGGTTGACAATATTTACGAGATTTCTATTAAGGATAACGGTGTGGACTTTGAAGTGGATACTCTTTCAAAATTAGGAATTGAAAGAATTACTACTCATAAAGATACCGGAGGCAGCGGTATAGGATTTATGACTACCTTTGAAACTTTAGAGAAAACTAATGCAAGCCTGATAATAATTGAGTATAAAAACAAAATACCTTTCTCAAAATCAATCATCTTTCGTTTTGACGGTTTAAACAGATTTATTATTAAGTCATACAGAAGAGATGAACTAAAAGAAACAATTAATCGTAATGATGTGATTATATTATAAAAACTCATTTAATACATAAAATGACCCCCAATCCATACAAAGCGCAAACTTTAGGCTATGGATAAGTAAAAAGTCTATGGAGCGGCGGCGATAGTGTGAAAGAAATGTATGTAGTTTAGAAAAAACGCACACAAAACAAACTTTAAAAACAGAAAAACACAACGCTTAAGCTGCCGCTATACCTTGAAAATTAAAGGAACTGATAGACTTGTCAATTTGCTATTGCAATTTGCATCTTTATTTTTTATAAATGGGTTACATCTATTTACAACGCAGAGAAAACCTTCTAAAAATCTCCTACAAACTATTGATAAAATTACAATTATGTTATATAATAATTATGTTTGTAAAGGTAATAATTTACATTTTAATATTTATTATAAGAAAGGACGTAACAAAAATGAATTTAAACAAAGTTACTGTTGATGACATTAACGTAAAAGGGAAAAAAGTTCTTGTTCGTGTTGACTTTAACGTACCTCTTAAAGACGGTGTTATTACTAATGATAACAGAATTACTGCTGCTTTACCTACAATTAAGAAGCTTATTGCTGATGGCGGCAAGGTGATTCTTTGCTCACACCTTGGAAAACCAAAGAACGGTCCTGAGGAGAAATTCTCACTTGCTCCAGTAGCTGTAAGACTTTCTGAGCTTTTAGGTCAGGATGTTGTATTTGCAAATGATGACGAAGTTGTTGGCGTAAATGCTAAAGCTGCTGTTGAATCTATGAATGACGGTGATGTTATTCTTCTTCAGAATACACGTTTCAGAAAAGAGGAAACAAAAAATCTTGAGCCTTTCTCAAGGGAGCTTGCTTCTCTTGCCGAAGTATTTGTTATGGACGCTTTCGGTTCAGCTCACAGAGCTCACTGCTCAACTGCCGGAGTTACAAAGCATATTAAGGACACAGCTGTTGGTTACTTAATGCAGAAAGAAATCAACTACCTTGGTAATGCAGTTGAAACTCCTGTAAGACCTTTCGTTGCTATTCTGGGCGGTGCAAAGGTTGCTGACAAACTTAACGTTATTTCTAACCTTCTTGAGAAATGCGACACACTCATTATCGGAGGTGGTATGGCTTACACATTCCTGAAGGCTCAGGGTATGGAAGTTGGTAAGTCACTTGTTGATGATACAAAACTTGACTACTGCAAAGAAATGATTGAAAAGGCTGAAAAGCTTGGCAAAAAACTTTTGCTTCCTGTAGATACAACAATTGCAGCAAGCTTTCCCGATCCAATTGACGGACCTATTGAGGTTTCTATGGTTGACACCGACAAGATTCCTGCTGATATGGAAGGTCTTGATATTGGCACAAAGACTCAGGCATTATTCGCTGATGCTGTTAAGTCCGCTAAAACGGTTGTTTGGAACGGACCAATGGGAGTATTTGAAAACCCAACACTTGCAGCAGGAACAATTGCTGTAGCTAAGGCTCTTGCAGAAACAGACGCAGTTACAATTATAGGCGGCGGCGATAGTGCTGCTGCTGTTATTCAGCTTGGTTTTGCTGACAAAATGAGCCACATATCAACAGGCGGCGGTGCTTCACTTGAATATCTTGAAGGCAAGGTTCTTCCGGGTATTGATGTTATCGCTGATAAATAATTTGTAATATTCGACAGGGGCGGATTTTTCCGCCCTTATGCTTGTTTTTATATTATAAAATTTTGCTATATACTTAAATTGTATAAGGAAAATCGTATTGTATTTTGAAAGGATGTATAAAATGGATAAGAGTAAAAGACAGGCTATTATTGCCGGCAACTGGAAAATGAATAAGACTCCTGCTGAAGCTAAGGTACTTTTAGAGGAAATTGTACCTGTAGCTAAGGGTGCAGACTGCGAAGTTATAGCTTGTGTGCCTTATGTTGACTTAGCTGTTGCTTTAGAGGTTACAAAGGGCACTAATGTAAAAATCGGTGCTGAAAACTGCCATTGGGCAGAAAGCGGTGCTTTCACAGGTGAAATTTCTGCAAAAATGCTTGCTGAAATGGGCGTACCTTATGTAGTATTAGGTCACAGTGAAAGACGTCAGTATTTTGGTGAAACAGACGAAACTGTAAACAAAAGAACTAAGGCTGCTCTTGCAGCAGGCTTAAAACCAATTGTTTGTGTAGGTGAGCTTCTTTGGGAGCGTGAATGCAATATTACCGAGGAAGTTATTGCAAGGCAGATTAAGCTTGACTTATTTAATGTTTCTGCTGAGGACGTATTAAATACAGTTATCGCTTACGAGCCGGTATGGGCTATAGGCACAGGTAAAACCGCTACAGCTGACCAGGCTGAGGAGGTTTGCGGATTTATCCGCGCAACACTTGCTAAACTTTACGGTCAGAAAGTTGCTGATGCTGTTACAATTCAGTACGGCGGTTCTATGAATGACGGCAATGCGGCTGAGCTTCTTTCAAAAACTAATGTTGACGGCGGTCTTATCGGCGGAGCTTCTCTTGTTGCAAGCAAATTTGCTGCAATTATCGATGCTGCTACAAAGGTTTAATAAGAGGTATTACTTATGAAAAAACCTTTAATTCTTATGATTTTAGACGGCTTCGGTATTGCTCCTGAAAAGGGTAATGCAATCAAAGCTGCTAAAAAACCAAATATAGACAGACTTTTCAGCTCTAACCCTATTACTCAGATTGGTGCGTCAGGTCTTGACGTCGGTCTTCCTGACGGTCAGATGGGTAACAGCGAGGTTGGTCATACAAATATCGGCGCAGGACGTATTGTATATCAGGAGCTTACAAGAATTACTAAAACAATTGAAGAAGACAGGCTTAAGGATAACGAGGCTATCGTTAACGCCATGGACAATGCTCTTAAAAATAACACCAGTCTTCATCTTATGGGACTTATGTCACCGGGCGGTGTGCACAGCCATATAGAGCATCTTTACGGTATTTTAGAGCTTGCTAAGAAAAAGGGACTTGAGAAGGTTTATGTTCATGCTTTTCTTGACGGACGTGACGTACCGCCTTCATCTGCTAAGGAATATATCCAAAATTGTGTAGATAAAATGGCTGAAATCGGTGTAGGTAAAATAGCTACAATAAGCGGTCGCTATTACGCTATGGACAGAGATAACCGCTGGGAACGTGTTGTTAAAGCATACAGTGCAATGGTTTACGGAAAAGGTATTGATGCTGACGAACCTGTTCAGGCTGTTCAAAACAGCTATGACAATCAGGTTACAGATGAATTTGTAATTCCTACAGTTATTAAAGGCGGAGATACAATCAAAGCTAACGACAGCGTTATCTTTTTTAACTTTAGACCTGACAGAGCAAGAGAAATCACAAGAACTCTTGTTGACCCTGAGTTTGATGGCTTTGAAAGAGAAAATGGCTTTTTCCCTCTTACATTTGTATGTATGACTCAATATGATGCAACTATGCCAAATGTTCAGGTTGCATTTAAGCCACAGAGTCTAAAGAACACAATCGGCGAATACATTTCCGGCAAAGGCTTAGCTCAGCTTAGAATTGCCGAAACGGAGAAATACGCTCACGTAACATTCTTCTTTAACGGCGGTGTTGAAAAGCAGTATGCAGGCGAGGACAGAATTCTTGTTAAATCACCTGCTGTTGCAACCTATGATATGCAGCCTGAAATGAGTGCATATGAGGTTACTGACAAGCTTGTAAATGCTATCAAAACAGGCAAATATGATATGATTATACTAAACTACGCTAACTGCGATATGGTAGGTCATACAGGTGTGTTTGATGCTGCTGTTAAAGCTGTTGAGGCTGTTGACAAATGTGTAGGAAAAGTTACTGACGCAATTGCTGAAATGGGCGGTGTAGCTCTTATTACTGCAGATCATGGTAATGCTGACAAAATGATTGATACAGACGGTTCACCATTCACTGCACACACTACAAACCCTGTACCATTCTGTGTTGTTGGTTATGACTGCAAACTTCGTGATGGCGGAGTACTGGCAGATATTGCTCCAACTATGCTTGAAATTATGGGATTACCTCAGCCTGAAGAAATGACCGGCAAAAGCATTATTGTAAAATGAGTGGCGGCTACTATATCCCCTTCTTTATGTAGGGGATATTTTTATTAAATTTCAATTTTATATTGCAAGACATATACTATTGTGGTAAAATAAGGTGCAAATTATTAAGGACGTGATATTATGAATAAAAATATAATGGCAGTTTTTTTATGTATTTTTACAGCAATTATATGCGCAAGCTGTAGCTGCTCAGGAGGAAATACATTAGAAACAGCTCCTCCTAAAACTTACGAAATCAAACCTTCAATGGATATTGCTGAGTACGCTGCTTATGTAACATACGATAAATGGATTGATACAAAGTCAGACAATTATTTTGAATTTAAGGATGATGGTACATATGAAGGTAAAATTGACGGCATTGAATATAAGGGTGCTTTCACTCTAAATGTTACAGATACTGAAGACGGTGTTGTTAATGTTGTTGCTGTTCCTGAGGATGAAAAGGATGAAATTTTATATACTATCACCTTTAAAAACACCTCTGATATGACATTAAAAATCAGCAATAAAATAAGTGCGCATTTCGTTGCGGAATGGACTACAGAGAAATAATAAAATTGCACACAATAATCAACCCCCTGAATTATATCAGGGGGCGTTTTGTATTAAAATATTGGAGAATATAACATCGGTAATATGTCCCCCGCCTCCAAGGCGGCGGGTTCCATATTTCAATTCAGTGGGAGTTGCAATCTCCCACTGAATTGGTACTTGCGTTGCAAGTACTCCGCTTGTTGAAAGCGGAGCTTTGAACTTATGCGATGACGTCCACCGCTTGCAAAGAGACTGGCGTCATTCACTATTCCAGTGGGAGTAATAATCTCCCGCTGAAACACTGAGGAGCTAACGCTTCCATCACAGCTGCAATCCGTCGCAAGCTCCATTTCAAGCAGGTTTGCTGAAGAGTTGCTCCGATTTGAACATTATTAAAAAACGAGGACAGGCTTCATAATGTGAGCCTGCCCTACCGGTTTTGCCTACTTTTCATACCTTATATAAAAATTAATCTTCATCAACCTGTGCTGACGCTATAACCTTTTGAGCAACATTTGCAGGTGCTTCTTCATAACGTACAAACTCAAATGTGTAACTGCCGCGACCCTGTGTGCATTGGCGGATAAAGGTTGCAAAATTGTCCATTTCAGCCATTGGAACTTCAGCTTCCACAATCTGCATACCCTTTTCTTCGGCAGGCGTCATACCCATTATACGACCTCTGCGCTTGTTTACTTCGCCCATAACATCTCCCATATTATTGTCAGGAACAGTAGCGTTTAGTGTTCCATATGGTTCAAGAAGTGTAGGCTGTGCCTGTGGCAAACCATTTTTGTAAGCAACAGTAGCAGCCATTTTAAATGACATTTCAGAGCTGTCAACGGGATGATAAGAGCCGTCATAAAGGTTAGCCTTAAGTCCAACTACAGGATAACCTGCCAAAGGTCCTTTCTGAATTGCATCTCTAAGACCTTTTTCCACTGCCGGGAAAAAACCCTTTGGCACAGCGCCGCCGACAATTGACTCTGTAAATTCCAGGGAATCACTGTCACAAGGTGAAAATTCAATCCAAACATCACCGAACTGTCCGTGACCGCCGCTTTGCTTTTTGTGGCGTCCCTGTACCTTAACAGATTTACGAATAGTTTCTCTGTACGCAACCTTTGGAGTTTTAAGAATTGCGTCAACATTATACTTGGACTTAATTTTTGCGATTACAACGTCAAGATGCTGTTCACCTAAACCGTATATAATCATTTCGTGGGTTTCGTGATTGTGTAAATATTTAAGCGAGGGGTCTTCCTCTATAATTTTCTTAACAGCCTGGTCAACCTTATCTTCATCACCCTTTGTTTTTGGCTTAATAGCCATAGCAAAGGAAGCTACAGGATAATTAATTCCCTCAAGTGTAACCTTTCTTAACGGTGAGCAAAGTGTGTCCCCGGTTTTTGCAGCACTTAGCTTTGGAATTGCACCAATGTCACCGGCACCTATATACTGAGCATCCTCCTGCTTTTTACCACAAACCGTAAGAACCTTTGTAATACGCTCCGGCTCGCCTGTACGCATATTAATTACAGGCACGTCGGAAGAAATTCTGCCTGATATAACCTTAACATATGAAAGCTTACCTACAAACGGGTCGGCAACTGTTTTGAAAATAATTGCAGCAGCTGCACCATCAGAATTAACAGTAACCTCCATCGGCTCACCTGCCGGGTCAACACCTATTTCTTCTCTGCTGTCAGCCTTTGGAGCAAGCCATACAAGAGAATTAAGAAGCATATCAATAGCAAATGTGTTGTGTGCGTCACCGCAGAATACAGGACAAATTGACCCATCCTTAACACCCTGTGATACTCCCAAAATAATTTCCTCAGGTGTAAACTCCTCTCCCTCAAGAAACTTTTCAAGAAGCTCCTCTGATGTTTCGGCAACAGCCTCCTTAATAGCCTCACGCAAGCCCTCAAGTCTTGTACCCATATCAGGCATATCAGTCGGAGTAACTGCACCGTTTGCATATTTATAAGCACGATATTCAAATAAGTTTACATAAATTTCAGCTTTGCCGTCCTGAATATAAGGAACAACTACCGGACATATTGATGGTCCGAAGGTAGCTTTTAAATCCTCAAATACACGATAGAAACGTGCGTCCTCATCACAGATACCGTTTACAAAGAAAATCTTTGCAATACCCTCTTTTGTAGCCGCCTTAACAGCCTTTTCGGTACCTACGCCTATGCCGTCTTTACCTGAAACTACAATCAATGCAGAATCAGCGGCACGCATACCCTCACTAACACCGCCTTCAAAATCAAACAGACCAGGTGTGTCAATAAGGTTAATTTTATTGTTTCTCCACTCAACAGGAGCAACTGCTGTCATTAGAGAAACCTGACGCTTAATCTCCTCGTTATCATAGTCAAGAACTGTGTTGCCGTCAGCAATTGAGCCTAATCTATCAGAAGCCTTGCTCATATAAAGCATCGACTCTGCTACAGAAGTCTTACCACAGCCTGAGTGTCCTGCTAAAACTATATTATGAATATTTTGGGGTTCATATTGTTTCAAATAAACCATCCCTTTCTTTAGTTATATATTATAAATGTGCGACAATTTATAAGATAATTATATCATTTTTGTATAATTTGTACAATAGTTTGCTTAAAAATATATAATTAATTCATACACAAAATGCAAATCAATTTTTTGTGTATTATGACAATTATTGTGGCAAAATCAACAAAAAATAGCTTATAGCTATATTTATTCAAATAGATATTAAGTGATTTTCTAAAAAAAGAGCTGTTTAAAATGAGGTTCTTAAACCTTCATTTATAACAGCTCTTTTTGTATTTAATTATTAACAAGTGTCAACCGGCAAGGCAAAAACAAAAAACATTAATTTCCTGTTTTTGCTTTATCTATATAATTTTACATTAGCAAAGCCAACGTCTGGATAATTCCACCAATCACCAAGATTTTTTATCTCCAGTTTGTTAGCATTTTCAATGTTAAACTTAACTTTTTTAGGTAACGCATTTGCTTTTACATCACATGTTCCTACACAGTAATCATCCGAAAGTATACTAACAGTTGCGTTATTGTTAGGATTTTCATCAGAATTTGAAACAGTGAATTCAATGTATTTGTACTTTCCCTTTAAATTAAAAATTGCATAATCGCCTCCACATATAGTAAAACCGTTTGTATAACTATCGCCGCCCATTTTGAAGCTTTTGCCATCCTTATATGTTTCATAACCTTCACATGCATAAGGAGTGTAAATATTAACAAGGTAGTTAGTACACTTCAAAGCCATTTTGTTTGAATATTTGCTGTACTTGTATTTTCCGCTTGTTTTTCGAAATGCCTTCACTTTGTAAAAATATTTCTTTCCATTTGTAAGATTCTTGTGAACATAAGAAGTTGTCTTTTTGCTTAGAGTTGCCAGTTTTTTGTATGAAGCGCCACTCCTTTTACAGTAAAGCATATATCCCTTTGCATTATTTGACTTAGTCCATTTAATCTTAAAAGTATTGGTGTCCAAGGCTGTTACAGACTTTATTTTTGGCGCAGTGACTTTAACAGTTTTTGCATTTACAATTAATGTCATACCACTTACAGCCATAAGTGTAACTAACATAATTGCAATAATCTTTTTGTGCATATAAACTCCTCCTTGATATTAACTCTTTTGAGTTAATTAAATTATATCACATAAAATTATAGTTGTCAACTCATTTGGGTTAATATTTTAAACTCAATTTGGTTATTATAGTACTAACACAAAGGAGGAGAGTTACTTATGGATGTTGGTACAGCTACACAAATGCGTATTATTGAGCTTTGCAAAACAAATAATATTACCCTAAACAAGCTGTCCATAATGTGTGGCATTACGCAATCTACATTAAACAACATTGTAAGCGGCAGAAATAAAAGCACCACAGTTTCAACTGTGAAGAAAATTTGTGACGGTATAAACATAACAATTCAAGAATTTTTTGATTCACCTTTATTTGAAAACTTGGAACAGGAAATAAAATAAAAAGCAGGCGAGTTTTGCACAAGTCCGTAAAAAGCAGATAATAGAAAAAACAGACCCCTTATGGTAGAAAAGAAGAAACTACCATAGGGGGAATTTTAATGGCAAGAAAAATACAGACCACATCAGTAAGTGTGAAAAAGAAGTAACAGAGATGTGGAACAATGAAAAAACATTGCGAGAAATCGGAGAGATTTTAGGTTTCAAGCAAAAGAAAATGCAAGACTTTAAGACAAGATACAATGCAAAGCAACGGAAGATAGACGCCGGTATTGAATTAAATAATATTATCCGCGTACATAAACGCTCTTAACTTTACCCCATTTACCAAAGACCGAACCGCCTTGTTTGTTATAATAATACTGTCTGCAACGGACATAATAGGTCTGATTTACTATAGTAAGGTTATAATATCTCCACCATTCGGTTACACCGGTATAAAAATTTTGTATATTATAATACTCATTAAAGGACTTATTATTACAAATCTGTATCTGAATATTTTTATATTTTGTCTTGTCAGAAAAAATAATCTTTAGGGATTTGAAGTCGTCATTAATAACACTGTATTTTGTAGTAGGAGGCTTAACGCAGTTATAATAGTACTTTCCTGTACTGTAATAGGATTTACCTTTAACGGTTTTATATGCCTTAATTAGCATAGATACATTAATGTAGTCTTTGTTTGCTCTTGTAACTGTGGCAGACGTACCGGAAGTAGTTTTATACAGCTTGTACTTATTTCCATTCCATCTGTAGATTTTATATCCGCTTGCGCCCTTTACTCGCTTCCAACCAACAGTTATAGATTTTGCAGCTCTGCTTTTAAGAGATAAGCCCTTAACATTTGCAGGCAGAATCTTATACTGTAGACTTGCAGAGCCGGAATAATTACCTATAAACTTTACTTTCAGCTTTGCTGTACCTACTGACTTATTGCCTGAAATTTTCTTAATGGTATAATCTCTTTTTGCCTTAAGAGCTTTTCCCTTATAGGTGATTTTGGGAGTTGTAGCTTTGCCTTTATATGTTAAATTCTTCAATTTAACTTTAGATTTGTTTATTTTCGCTTTTTTAATTTTAAAGCTTTTCTGATGAGTTCCCTTATATGCTCCATAGAATTTTACTGTAGCCTTATAAGTTCCCGCATTTTTTCTTCCGCCTGAATAAGAAACTGTGTAATAATTTGAAGAAATAGTTTTTCCGCTGCTGTCCTTTACCTTTACAGAAGGTGTACGGATATTACCATTGTATGTATAAGATGATTTGGATAAACTTATGCTTGATATTTTGTTGTAGGTCTTATTGGAAATAATTTTTCCACAGGAACTACATCTAACAACAGATTTACCTGTTGTGGTAGTGGAAGCATAAGAAGAAAATACTTCATATCTATAATAATGTGTATCATAAGCTGAAAAATCCGCATTCTGATAATACATTCTATCCTCAACCGGTGAGTTATCATCAGAATATACTACAGCATCGTAACAACCACGAAAAGCATAATATTCCAGATAACAATCAGGATTCATAATATATACTTCCTTTAGATTATCACAATAATAAAAAGCATATTCTTCTATATTAATAACTGTTGAAGGAATAGTTACCTTATTCACATAATCGTTCTCATCAAACGCATATTGTTCAATACCAACAACTTTGGTCCCGTTGATACTGGAAGGAATAGTCACATTGGAATCATTTCCGCTGTAACCGCTAATATATGCGTAGCCGTATAAAATTTCATAAGTGAAATCATTATACCAAGAAAGTGCTCCCGCATTAATTTCTAATCCTGTAGCAATAGTAAATATTAACACAAAGGTTAATAAAAAGCTGACAATTCTTTTTAACATATAAACCCCTCAATTAAAATTATTTTTCAAATACTGCGCCTGTTGAGCCAGATGTTACAAGCTTTGCGTAACGCTTGAGATAACCTGAAAGTTCCTGCTCAGGTGCTTTGTAATTTTTTCTGCGTTCTTCAATAACTGCATCATCAACATGGAGTTTAAGCTCACGACCGCTGATGTCAACAGTTACTGTATCACCCTCTTCAATAAGTCCGATAAGTCCCCCTGCGGCAGCC
Source organism: uncultured Ruminococcus sp. (assembly GCA_964427365.1). Classification (GTDB taxonomy): domain Bacteria; phylum Bacillota; class Clostridia; order Oscillospirales; family Acutalibacteraceae; genus Ruminococcoides. The sequence continues at coordinate 12,225 of CAYRTG010000038.1, forward strand.
TCAGGGCTTACATGACCTACAGCAGCACCTCTTGTTGCGCCGCTGAAACGTCCGTCAGTAATAAGTGATACTGATGAATCAAGTCCCATGCCTGCAAGAGCAGATGTCGGAGCAAGCATTTCTCTCATACCCGGACCGCCCTTAGGGCCTTCGTAACGGATAACAATTACATCACCCGGGTTAATCTTTCCGCCGTAAATTGCTTTGCAAGCATCCTCCTCAGAATCAAACACTCTTGCTTTACCTGTATTTTTCATCATTTCAGGAGCAACAGCACCCTGCTTTACAACTGCTCCGTCAGGAGCAATATTACCAAAGAGGACAGCAATACCTCCGTCTTTTCTTAAAGGTTTTTCTACTGTATGTATAATCTCACCGTCAGGAGCAGGAGCATCCGTAATACGTTCCTGAACAGTACCCTTGACTGTAAGACAATCTGTATTTATAATACCAATCTTTGAAAGCTCCTTCATAACAGCAGGAATACCGCCTTTTTCGTTAAGGTCGGTAATAAAAATTTTACCTGCCGGGTTCAGCTTACAAATCTGTGGTGTAGTTTTGCTGATTTCATCAATAACATTAATATCAACAGGAACTTCTGCCTCATAAGCAATAGCCAAAAGGTGAAGTACTGTGTTTGTAGAACAGCCAAGTGCCATTTCACAACGGAGAGCATTTTCAAAGCTTTTCTTATTGATAATATCCCTAGGTCTGATGTCAGCCTTAAGAAGCTCCATAACCTGTTCCCCTGCCTCCTGAGCTAATGCACGGCGGGCTGCTGAAATTGCAGGACGAGTACCATTTCCGGGCAAGCCCATACCGATAGCTTCTGTTAAGCAGTTCATAGAATTAGCTGTGTACATACCTGAACAAGAACCACACGTTGGACAAGCGTGATTCTCATAAGCCTTAAGCTCATCATCATTGATTTTACCTGCAGCATGTGCACCCACATATTCAAACATTTCAGAAAGACCATATCTTTCACCCTTGTATTCACCGGGCATCATAGGACCCCCTGATACAAATATACAAGGAAGATTCAACCTGCAAGCTGCAAGCAACATGCCGGGAACGATTTTGTCACAGTTAGGAATGAATACAATAGCATCAAGCGGATGAGCAGTAAGCATAACCTCAATTGAGTCAGCAATAAGCTCGCGTGAACAAAGACTGTATTTCATACCCTTATGGTTCATAGCAAGTCCGTCACAAACGCCTATAGTGTTGAACTCAAACGGAACGCCGCCTGCGTTACGAATACCGTCCATAACCTTTGCAGAAATATCGTTTAAGTGCTTATGTCCCGGGATATAGTCACTTTTTGAATTTACAACTGCAACGAAAGGACGTTTAATTTCTTCATCTGTAAGACCAAGAGCCTTTAAAAGTGAACGCTGAGGTGCACGAGTAGCACCGGCTTTCATCAAATCTGATCTCATAATAAAACCTTCTTTAGCAATAAATTATTATATATTATTATCTTAAATATATTAACACAAAACTACATCAAACACAATAGCTCATAAATAAAATATTTTCTTCAGTAAATTCTCTTTTGCATAACAAATCTACATTTTACAATTTACTTTAGATGTAAATATCAAAAATCAATTTAACAATCAAGCTACTGCAAGCATAATCAAATCAAGTCTATATATTTGTCTGTCCGGCAATGTCCGAATTTGGCTTCAAGTTAGAGAAAGTCTTTCTTATAATTTCAGATTGCCAGGAAAACTCCTAACTATTTCTACCACATAAAATCAGATTTTATAAAAAAATTATCACACCCCGATTTTCGGGGTGATTTTTTACTTAAAAAATTTATAAGATTTTTTAAAATTAAATGTTTTTCTAATTTTCTTTTAATCTTTTTGATTTATTATTAAGCTGCACCAAAGGAAAAGGTGTATTCTAATAAAATAAAAAAATTCGGAGGAATTATTATGAAAAAACGATTATTCGCATTATTATTAACCCTTGTGATGGCATTGTCAATCTCAATCTCAGTTTTTGCCGCCGCGAGCCCTAAGAGCATTAAAATTACCGGAAAAACCTCAGTACATGTAGGAAATAAAATTGAGCTTGATACAAAGATTACCCCTTCCAACGCAAAAGTAAAGGACAGTAAGATTGTATGGAGCAGCAGCAACCCATCTGTTGCAAAGGTTTTAGACAAAACCGATGAGGACACGGAAATCAAAGGTGTTAAAAAGGGAACTGCCACAATTACCGTTAAGATTAAGGGTACATCTATAAAGGATACCTGCAAGATTACCGTAAAAAAGGCAACTGCCGCAAGTAGCACGGCTTCCGACATAAAGAAAATTGCAAAATACAAAGCTTCAGCTAAAAATCTGAAAAAAGAAATCAAAAACACAACCTTAGCTTCCACAAAAAGTGCAAGAAAAAGTCAGTACCTTGCCTTTGAAAAGAAAATCAATACCATTGAAAGAAAGCTGAACGCTGTTGAAGATAAGTGGGAAGCAAAATACAATAGCGGTAAAGCAAGCCGTGCAACCTACCGCAACATTGAACTAAAGGTTGAGGCTGTTGAGGAATATCTGGATACGGTAGAGGATTATCTGGAATCAAAATTCAACTACGAGTTTGATTGATAAATTACTAAATTATACCCACCTGTCAAACAGGTGGGTATGATTATTTTATATCAATCAATGGACTTCATTGTCGGGAATGC
>CAYRTG010000039.1:0-14149 GCA_964427365.1 uncultured Ruminococcus sp.
TATATTATAATATTTTTTACATTATGCAGTTTTTTAGACATTATTCACTTATTATTTACAATTTAAAATCGTAGCAACTTTCCGGCAAGACTGCTTGAATTGGAGCTTGCGACAGATTGCAACTGTGCAATGGAAGCGTTAGCTCCTCAGTGTTTCAGTGAATGACACCCGCCGCTTTATAAGCGGGAAATATCATCATATAAGTTATATTTTATACCAGACTTAAGTTTACCAGATGGGCTACAGAAGGAATTGTTTCACCCTGCATACTTGATGTAGGACTCATTAATGCACCTGTTGCAATAAAAAGAATATTGTTGTATTTGCCATTTAAAATTTCAGGTAAAATAGTTGAACATAACACAGAGCCTGCACAACCGCAGCCTGAGCCTCCAGCATGAACGTCCTGCTTTTTTATGTCAAATATCATAAGTCCGCAGTCCTTATGATTATTCTTAATATTCAGACCCTCTTTGCTCATAAGCTCATACAAGCAGTCTGAACCTACCTTACCTAAATCTCCTGTAAGGAGAAGGTCATAATTCTTAGGCTTTGTACCAGTATCCTTGAAAAATTCCTGCAAGGTCTTTGCTGCAGCAGGAGCCATTGCTGCACCCATATTATTTAAGTCGCTTACACCTAAATCCACAATCTTACCAACGGTTGCCCTTCTTACTGCAATACCCTTGCTTTTTCTCTCCACAACACAGCTTCCCGAACCGGTAACTGTCCACTGTGCTGTAGGTGTACGCTGTCCTCCGTATTCAAGAGGAAAACGATACTGTCTTTCTGCAGAACAGAAATGTGAAGATGTAACGCAAACAGCACAGTTTGCCCCTCCGCTACCAACCATAACCGATGCCATAATTAATCCTTGAGCCATAGTTGAGCAAGCTCCGTACTGTCCAAGATAAGGAATATTATAATCTTTCAGTCCGTAGCTGGAGCTTATACATTGGTTAAGCAAATCTCCTGCAAATATAAAGTCTATATCCTCTGCCTTTTTCTGTGCCTTTTTTAAAGCAACTCCAACTGCCTCTTGCTGAAAAAGGCTTTCCGCTTTTTCAAAAGTACTTTGTCCGGCTCTTGGATCATAGAATATTTTGTCAAAATTATCTTTTAGTGGCCCGTTAGCTTCCTTTTTTCCTGCTACAGCACCAAATCCCGTAATTATAGGTGCGTCCTCAAACCCAATGGTGTATTTCCCAATTCTATGCAACATAAAATCGCTCCTTTTCCATTATCTTTTGCGAAAAAGAGCGATTTATACTTTTATTCATAAACGGTTTCGGGGACGGTTTCTTTATTCTCTTCCGGTGGTGCAGTTGTAGGCTCTGCTTCATATTTTATTACGCCGTTTACAGTTTTTCTGAATGAGCCTGAATCGTCAGGACGCATAGAGTGGTCGTCCTTTAAGCTGTATGTAGAATTGCAGATTACTTCTTCCTTTACAATCTCGCCGTCAAGATACAAATATCTTGTTGTGGTGGTTTTATAGCTTTTCTTTTTTTCAATATCATAGTTTTCGGTTTTTAGCTTTACATTATCATAGCTTGGATCCTGATATCCGTAAATATTTACGGTAAGTGTTGTGCCTTCCATTTTACATTCCATAAACATCTGATAATCGGTAGTATTTTTCAGCCTTAAATCAAGATTAGGATAATCAATGGTTGCATCCTCTCCCGCAAGGGCATATGCAGAAGCCCAATAGTGGTTATGCCTTTCAATAACTGCCATATTTGCAAACACTGCGCTTTTAAAAATTGTGGTACTTGCCTGACAGATTCCTCCACCAACACCCTGCTCTACCTTTTTATTGTTAATAACATCAGCCTTTTTGTAGCCATTTGATTCAAGGTTGGAGTCACCTGTGCATTGGTTAAATGACCATACTTCACCGGGCTCAATAACTGAGCCGTTGCAGGCCTGCAGGGCGGTTTTCATATTATGATTGCCGTTAGCATTGTTAGTAGAAACAGAGGTTGCTGTAGAAAGTCCTACAATATTTTTCTTTACATCATCTAAAGAAATATCAGGCTCAATTGTATTTACAACTGCTTCAATTGAGGTTTTCTTACCGCCCTCATTAAAAAAGTAAGTAATCTGATTTTGCAAATCCTCCTTATCAAGCTTGTAACCTACCTTGCCGTCCTTATAAGAAAAGCGCGTTGATGCAAAGGGGTGAAACTTTGACACTCGTGCATTAACAGGGTCAAGGTCAACCTTTTTAGCAATTTTCACCGCAACAGTTTCAATTGAAACAACATCAACCTCATAATCAAGCTTAAAATCAGGATTATCAAGCTTAATAAAATCTGTTTCCTTTTCACCCTTTTTAGGCTCGTAAATATTCTGTTCCTTAAGACTGTAAACCTTAGCTTCTTTCAAAGCTCCTTTATAATCAAACAAGTATGAGAAATCAGTCTTTTTTAGAGTTTTATTATAATCATTGGCTGTAACTTCTATTTTAATATTTTTTACAACAGACATTTCATTTTTCTTAATTTTATCCAAAGCGTCATCATAGGACAATCCGCTAATATCCAATCCTGATACTGACACTCCCTGTGAAAATCTGAAAGGCTGTTTCTTTCTGTTCTCTTTGTCAAGGTTAATCAAGGTAATTCCTGTAGTAACAGCTATTGCAGCAACAACAGCTACTGCAATTACTGCTATGAGAGCATTTCTTACCTTGTGAGATTGTTTGCGAACAGAGGGGTTTCTATTTGAAGAAACTTTTCCTGTTGCAGGGGTAGCTCTTTTGGGAGCTTTGTGCAGTTCAGTCTGATTATATGTTTTCCTTTTTTGGACACTCTCCTTTGCTGTACCTTTTCTTGAAGAATGAGCCCCGGTTTTTGATCTGTTTGCATATCTTCTTCCCTTAGAAGCAGCGTGCCTTGGTTTTGTTTTTTTATTTCCTTTAAAATAATCTGAATCATAATCTGTCAAAGCTTACTCCTCCTTATACTATAATCAGCAAAGTTTATTATACACCTTTTTATAAAAAAATAAATAGCTTTTATAAAAAATAATAGAAAAACCTAACATTTACTAAAAGTCTGTCGAAATTTGTTATACATATTAGCAAAAATATATTTATGGATTTTATTGAATTTTCTATGAAAATTGTATATAATTATTGGTATAATTATTTTCGGAGTAAAATATGAAAATTTTGATTTTTACCGCTTCTACAGGCGGAGGACACAAACGAGCTGCTGCAGCATTTAAAGATTCTGTTCAGCGTATTGCTCCTGACACAGAGATTCTTATTGTTGACGGTCTGGCTCTTACTGGAAATTTATATAACAATTTCATCTGTGAAGGTTATACTATTCTTGCAAAAAAAGCTCCTGATTTTTATGGATTGATATATAAAAAATCTGACAAAAAGTCAATTCTTAATAATTTTTGCAACACTGTAAACAAGTCAAAAGGCGACCGCCTTATGCCTGCTATAGAAAAGTTTGAGCCTAATGCTATTATTTCCTGTCATGCATTCATTACTACAATGCTTGGTAATCTCAGAAAAAAGAAAATTCTGACGGTACCTGTATTTGCATTGATTACCGACTTTGCCACACATTATACATATATTGCCGAGGGAATTGACCATTATATTGTAAGCAGTCAGGAAATGTTAAACATACTTACCAACAAATACAAAATTTCTAAAGACTCCGTTCACCCATATGGCATACCTGTTTTTGATAAATTTTCTCAGCCTGCTAATAAACAAGATCTGAGAAAAAAACTTGACCTTAGCGAAAAACTGCCAACAGTCTTATTTATGGCAGGAAGTTTTGGAGTTAATGAGGTTCTTAAATTTTACGAAAGCGTTGCTACACGTGAGCCTCACCTGCAATTTATTGTTATTACAGGTAAAAATCCCAAACTTTATCACAAATTTGAAAAGATTATTAATTCAAATACAAAGCTGCTTATGTATGTAAATAATGTAAATGAATATATGCATTGTTCAGATATTATTATTACTAAGCCCGGAGGACTTACAATCAGCGAAAGTCTGCAATGTCACCTTCCAATTGCAATTTACAGCGCTTTTCCCGGTCAGGAAGCCGAAAACGCTGTTTATCTTGTAAACAAAGGTGCCGCAATTATGTTGGGAAAAAATCCCGGATATACTATCAGCACTCTTCTTAAAAACAAAACGGCATTAAAAAATATGAGCGAAAGCTGTAAAAAAATATGTCCTATAAATCCCGCTCAGAATATTTACAATCTTATTTGTCAGGTTGTAAACAAAGAAAGGATAGGTAACACAGAAAATGAAGGCTAAAATTTTCTCTTTATTATGCTTATGTTTATGCATCCTTATGATATTTGCAAGTTGTTCTTCAAGTACAATCAACTCTGAAGAAAATCTTATGACTGATATAAGCTATGACGAAAACTGCACCTACAGTTTTGTAAACGGAGAAACCGCTGCTCCTACATCCTACACAAGCTACAAAAATGCAGCCTGTGATTTTTCATTTAAAATACTTGCATCTCTTTACGAAAGCGGTAAAAACGCAGCTTTTTCACCTGCAGGTATATTTACACAGCTTTCAGAACTTGAGATTGCCTCAACAGGTGACAATCATAAGGAAATAAAACAGCTTGTAGGTAAAAATATTGCCTCGGACAAATTAAGTCAGTCATCAGGATATTTTCTGTCACGTCTTGAAGCTCTAAGCAATAAGGACAAAGACTACTACATAGATATTGACAACACCCTGCTGTTTAACAGTAATATGGTTGTAAGCAAGAGCTTTCTTATTAACAATGCAAATTACTTTAACGAAAATATTATAAGACTTAACTATGATGATGAAAATTCTGTTAATAAGGTTAATTCATTTATAAAAGAAAACACTTCAGGCAAAGCGTCTGACCTTATTACCTCTTTTGACTTAAAATCCCAAATCACAGCCTTGGGCACTGCTTTTATTAAGGATAAATGGCTTAGCGGCTATTCAAACGAAAACATCACCACAGACACATTCAAAGGTACAAAAGGCAATGTTAAAGCAAACTTTATGGAAAGCACAGAATATTTTATTAGCGGAAAAAATTGCACAGGCTTTATTAAGGATTTCAAAAAAACTCCAAGCAGGTTTATTGCTTTGCTGCCAAATGACAACACTACTCCTTATGAGCTTGCTAAAAGCCTTGACTACGAAAGTTACAGCAAAATAATGGATACTATGAGCGTATTCAAAACCTGTAAAGCATCTCTGCCGCAGTTTTCCGTAAGCGATACTGTAAGCTTCAAAAAGGCTTTAAACAAAAATAATGTTGATATAATGTTTACACCGGAGGCAAATTTCTCAAATATCTCTTATGGTGCAAAGGGTACTGTTTCAGATGTACGTCAGAATTTTGAACTGGAATTTACTCAGGGCGGAGTATGTACAACAAAGGTAAGCTCCTCAAATTCAACTAAAAAAGAGCCTGACAAAGAGGTTAAATTATCTAAGCCTTTTATATTTATAATTGCGGATAACGAAAGTAATATTCCAATATTTATGGGTATTATTTGTAATATTTAGTGAGGTAGTATGAAAAAACAACGTATTTCTTTTAAGCTGATTTTTAATATTCTGGTTATTGGTCTTTGTCTGGGTATTGCTGCTTACTTTTTCTTTAGTAAAGACGGACTTAATGACCTACTCCATTCAAATCAGAATGTATTATGGCATTGGATTATTGTTGCAATTGCAAGCCAGCTTATATATATGCTGATTGAAACTATAGTAATATACATTTTTATAAAGGAAAAATATCCAAACTTCAGCTTTCTTGACGCTGTAAAGGTTGCTCTTACAGGACTTTTTTGGAGTGCTGTTACACCATCCTCAACAGGAGGACAGCCTATGCAGATATATCTTCTCTATTCAATGAAGATTGAGGTTGGTTACGGCACATCTAGGTTAGTTCAGAAGTTTTTGGTATATCAGGTTGTACTTACAACAATCAGCATTATTTCTGTAATTCTTAATTTCAGACAGATTTTAGAAAGCAAAAACGTTGCAATTCTTATAATACTTCTTGCATTTGGTTTTATTTCTCAGATTGCTGTTACATTAATGATTTGCCTTTTCAGCTTTTCTCCGAAACTGTCCCGTAAAGTTATTATGTTCATTGCAAAAATACTTTCTAAAGTCAAAATTGTAAAAAATCTAAATGAAAAACTTGATAATATTGACAAACAGCTTGATACATTCCACAACAGCAACAAAGATATTTTTAAAAAGCCAAAGCTGTTTATTCCCGCAATAGTACTTACATTTATTCAGTTTATTGCAATGTTCCTTGTATCATACTTTATTTATCTTGCACTTGTTCCAAATTCCACGGCAGGTCCTGTCACTCTTATTACAAGTCAAGCTTTTGTAAATCTGATGAGTGGTATGATTCCTATTCCGGGTGCTTCCGGTGCAGCCGAAATCGGATTCACTGCATTCTTTGGTCCCCTTTTTCTTGGAACACTTAAGAGTGCAACTCTTATTTGGAGAACAATCAACTACTACGGTGTTGTATTTTTCACAGCACCATTTGCTTATATCACAAAAGACAAAACCGATGAAGCAAAGGCTGCTCACGAAAGACTCAATGGCAAAGATAATTAATTATAATTAAAGTGTAGGTTATCCATTATCAATAAGTTTTATTGCTACCGCCGTAATGTCGTCGTCATGACCGTCATTACGGCGTTTTATTGCCTCATTTACCAAGGCTTTTGCAAGCTCTGCCGGACCGTCATCGCTCCAGCCCTTTATCATACGCTCAATGTAGCTGTCATCACTTGTAACAGCACCGTCTGAAATCATTACAATCATATCCCCTCCTGATAAGTTTACCTTATCCTTTGAAAACTTAATATTTCCAAGTATGCCTATTGGCAAAGAGCCGGGATTTTTCTTTATAATATGACTGTTCTTTTTTATATATGTTAAAGGAGCACCGGCTTTGTTAATCTGCACCTTTCCTGTGAATAAATCAATTTTTGTTAAATCAACTGTTGCAAGGCTTTCATCCTCGCTTTTTACCATAAGTGCAGAATTAACAACCTGCAATGCGCAATTCTCGGAAAGTCCTGCTTTCAGAAGCTTTGATAAAATCGATACTGTCATATTGCTGTCAACAGCAGCGCGTCCCCCGGTACCCATTCCGTCGCTGATTAAAGCTATGAACTGTCCGAACCCATTGGAAAAGCATTTTACACAATCACCGCAAAGCTTTCCGTTATTATACACATGTTGGAAAACTCCAACCTGAATGTCATACACAGGAACTTCGTTTAATACAATTCGCTTTTGTGTTCCTATATCTGTAATTACAGGAGTGTCAAAGCATCGTCCGCACAGATGGGATATTTCCTTTACAATGCGGTTTTTCTTAACCGGCAACTTACCTTTAGCAAGCTGTATTTCCACAGACATTCTACCGTTTGTATCAAGCATACAACCACACTCCAAAGGGACAAGTCCGCTGTTATGCAAGTATTCAATAACCCTTGCGCTTGTATCGGGATCGTAGCTTTTATAGCTTTCAAATTCCGTTGCCATATCTCTAAGTATTTCCGACAGACCGGAAAACTGTCCTGCCACAACATTTCTGATTTGAGTAACTCTTTGAGCTGCTTCAATTCCGCTTAAATAGTCCTTGTAATTTTTGCTTATGCTGTCAGCTATCTCAATTTGTCTGCAACATTTTTTTGAAAAAAGATTTTCCACATCATTTTCGGTAACAAAGCCCTGAGTTTTTAATGGTGCTGAAAGCCTTTTAAAATCCTCTTTTGTAACATTCTTCTGACGTTCCCAACAAAAGACTTTCAATCCACAGTTTTTACAAACATCAGTAACTGTATTTTCGTATATATATTCAATGCTTGGAGCATATAATTTTTTTAGCTGGTTGCTTACGCTGTTTACACAGCCGGTAACATTTTTCAATGCATTTGAAGCAAAATCCAGACGCATAACTACAGAGTTTTTCAAAGTTTCTCCGCTTTTACTGTTTTCCTTTGGTAAAAACAATGGAGTAATATATCCCTCTATTTCCTTTGGAAGCACTATAAAAGCTACTGACGCTATTACCGACTCTGCAAACAAGGGCAGCATAAGGCTGCTGTCTTGAGAGGAAAATGACATAATTGTATTGCATATTACAAAGCTGATTGCAACTCCAAGTTTACCTGACGGAGCAAACAATCCTCCTATCAAACCTCCAAAACCATAGCCTCCGCATATAAAAGCAAGTCCGCTTTGGCTCATTCCGAATACAGAACCTGTGGAAACACCTGCAATAGCGCCTCCGGTAATTGAGCCGTAACGAGCGCACAGCATTATAATAATCACAGCAAAAATTCTGCCAAGGGATATTTTTTCGAACTCAACATTACCAAGCGAAAGCATAAACACGCATCCGGACATTACAATGCTAGCAATTTCTGACTGGGAAAGAGTTGAAATTCGTCTGCCTGAATTTACTAAAAATAAGCTTCTGTTCATAAAAAATGCCACAGCCCCGGCAATTACAGCCTCAACCGTAACCATTGAAAAATCCGTAAGAGTGCTTGTACTTACGAACATCATTACTATTCCTGAAGCAAACACAGGTCCAAAGGCAATGAGTGGGGTATAAACTATTGAGCTTCTCACAATTTTTATATCCTGTAAAACCCATCTTATAAGGGCTATGGATACGGTCACAGCAACATATCTGAATGAATCCTTGGGCTTTAATATTATGTATCCGATTGAGGTTCCTAAGGTTGCCCAAAAAAGCTGGCTACTTTCTGCTGCTGCCACATAGCTTCCTCCAAAGGGGGCAAGTGTTCCGAAAATTTCTCCGCGGCATACAATAACGCCCAATGCAAAATGCACAAGTCTTGTAAGTACATTCCTAACTAAATTATCCTTAGAGTGGTCATAATTGGAAATTGTTTTTTCTGCTCTCATATTTAAAACTTCCTTTAATTTTGTAATAACTATTATATGGAGCATTATTTTAATGTTTTGTCACAAGGTGTTTGGAATTTTATAAATTCTTTTGGTGTAATTCTTTGGCTAAATTAGTTTTTTATATTATTAGGTTAGGTTTATGGTTTTTTAAGTCGGATAAACTCATATGAAAATTTTCTATAAATAATTGAATAGTAAAAATTTTGAAAACAAAAAGCTGAAAAGAAAGAATTTTTTCTTCTTATCAGCTTTAATTTTATATATCGAGTTTTGTTAAGTATTATGGTATCTGCATTATTTTACTGTCACATAAATATAAACGTGTCTGTCTTTGTAATTGTAACTACCTCTTGCAGTAAGCTTTGCCGTACCTTTCTTTACGCCTGTAATTATACCCGTTGCCGAAACCTTTACTACCTTAGTATCAGAACTTTTCCAGGTAATAAATGTTTCTGCACCGTATTCCTTAAGCTTTTGGTATATATCCTTATATATCTCACCCTTTGAAATTGTAAGGTAAAGCGGTACATCATCGTTTTCAAAATATCCGTACACATCACTATCTATATTACTTTTGGCTGATTTATCCTTGCCGTTATATGCAACAACATAATATTTATAGGACTGGATGCTTTCACAGGTTTTGTCAACATATACTATTCTTTTGCTATCGGAAGATTTTATTGTTTTAATCTTCTTAAAAGAGTTTTCACTTTTTATTGAGCGATAAATATAATAACCCTTAGCACTTTTAACATGATCCCATTCAAGAGTTATACCAAGCATATCTGTATATTCTTCAGCGTGAAGTGTAGGCTGTTCAAGAAAAATTTTTGTTACAGCAGTACAGTAAGCACCTGAAGTGTTTTTTATTACAGCCTTAACCTTGAAATTATATTTAGCACCGCTGTTAATGTTATCAGCTAATGCACTTGTTTTTTTCCCTGCATAAAGAGTTTTATAGGTTGTTTTGCTGTTCTTTTTCCATAATACTTTATACTTTGTCGCGCCGCTTATCTTTTTCCAGCTAATCTTAATTGCTGCTGCTTTATTGGTTAATTTAACGGCAGGTGTGCCGACTCGTAAAACTGACTTGCTTTTGCTGTATGCAGACTCTCCAAGTCTGTTGTAGGATTTCACAGCATAAGTATATTTCTTATTGGATTTAGCTTTTTTATCAGTAAATTTCACAGTAGGTGAGCTTACAGAACCGATTTTCTTAAAAGCTGACTTTGCTGTTTTTCTGTAAATATTATAGCCCTCAGAATATTTTTTGCTTTTCCATTCAATTAAAATACCATTGGAACTGTTCTTTACTATTTTTATTTTCGGTGAAGAAGGCTTCACTGAAACATATGCTGATACTGTAAACAAGGAGCTTATTGCAATCATTACAGTTAAAGCTATTACAATTAATTTCTTCATCATGGGCAAATCACTTCTTTCAAGTATATGATAATATTCGATTTTTATTTTAACACTAAAAATCAAAATTGTCTATTGGTAAATTTAAAAATAGATAAGCGTTCCACGGGCTACACCTTTCCGAGAAAACAACATCATATAATTGCCACTTTTCTTGTTGATTTATAGGTGTTCCTATAAAAAAAGCGGGTGCAAATTTTACACCCGCGATTCAATCAAGTATTAATTATGCTACTGTAATTTCTAAAATTACAGTGTTGCTTATGCAATTATTAGCAAAACCGTTGTTTACAGATGACGCAATCTCTTTTGCAGCATCATTAGCATTGATTTTGATAACTGCTGTACCGACTTTCTTAGCTGTTATTACAGAATTCTCAAGAGTAACAACATCATTGCCTTCTGTAATCTCTTCAGTGTACATATTTACAAGACTTAAGAGTTCGGCAAAACCTTTGCCGTCTGCATATATATCGCCAACCTTAAACTTTAACTTAATGTGCAGATTACCCTCACTATCCTTATAATAACGGTTTTCATTAGAATCCGCATCCTTAGGAATAAATCCTGCTATTCTGGATGTATTATAACTTGAGTTAGTGCTACCCTTAACAGCTGCAACCTTGTAGCTGTAAGCTGTTGGGTTTGTCTTAGCTGCTGACTTATCGTTATATGTTGTGCCTTTAACTGTAGCAACCTTTTTGTATGTTGTTTCAGTACAATTCATTCTGTAAACATTATATGAAGATGCACCCTTAACTGATGACCAGTTTAATGTAATGCCGTCCATTGAAACATTCTGACGAGCAGTAATGCCCTGAACCTCAGCAAGACGAACAAAGCTGTCCTCATCAGCTGCTGAAGATGAGCCGGTCTTTGTATTCTTGGCTACAAGCTTATATGTATATTTTACACCTGATACAGCACTTTTATCAACAAAAGATTTTCCTGTAGTAGTCTTAATCTTTGAATAGCTACCGGTTGTCTTTCTGTAAACACAGTACTTGTCAACGCCTTTTCTTGCATTCCAAGTAAGTTTAACACCGTCTTCCGTATTTGAAAGTGTTGTGAATAAAGCTGAGAAAATTCTTGTGACCTTCTTAGCTGCAGTAGCTTTACTTGATGTCTTGCCGTTTACTGCTTTTACCTTATAGGTATATGTTTTACCTGCTTTGCAAGTTGCATCAATAAAAGATGTTCCCTTAATAGTAACAACTTTTTTGCTACCGCGGAATACCTTATACACTGTTGCACCGGATACCTTAGACCATTTGATCTTAATACCATTGGTAACATTTGTAGCAGTAACCTTCTTTGGAGCTTTAACTGAAGCTGCTGATGCAGAAACACCGCTTACAGCTACAGCAGAAACTGCAATAAGAACAGCCATTACTGTACAAATAATTTTTTTAGAAAACTTCATTTTAATTTTCCTCCTTAAAATAAATAATACTTTAAACAAGTATATCATAAATAAAAATATATTGCTATAGGCAACTTGCACAAATATACAAAATATCGAACATAAATCTAATATTGTATGCTATTATGCTGTTGCACGTTTTCTTAAATGATTATGAATAATAACAAGTACTACTGAAAGAATAATCAAAATTCCGGAAATAATGTACATATTCATAAGCAAAGCATCAATACAAGATGTATATAAAACATTTAACGACCGACTTAAAATTGCAACTTTATTAAGCATGCCGCTTGCAATCAATGCTGTTGGAATAATTATAATAAATAATCCTGACGAAGCAGTAGCATAATAGAAATACTTCACTGCCAGGTGCTTCCACTTATTTGAAAAGAAGATAAAGCAAATAATGACTGCCGCTGCAATACCTGATACTATTGCATATATCAGCATTTTTGCCGACCAATCCATAGCATATTTCTTAATCATATCAAAATATGTAATTTCAATATTGCTGCTGTAAATTTTTGTTGCTTCCTTAACAAAGTAATTTATGCTTTCTTCAGAAACAGTTTTCGGATTAATAGCTTTTTGCTTTTCATACTTTTCAATAGCATCTCTTAAGGACCTTTGAAAATTATCGGTATTAACAACTAATTTCTCACCATCGTAGAAATTTTCAATATAGCTCTGAACGTCTTCTCTTACCATAACTTCATCTACAAAGTTATCAAAAAAAGATTTATTCAGTCCGCTCGCATTGCCTATATCAACCAAACTGTCTGTGATTTCATCACAAAGGTCAGCATAATAAGTAGAGTTGTTAAGAACATCACTGAGAAAACTACTGTTAAATACAGTAGCCTTGATCATTGTTATCATTGAAAAAGCAATGATTAATAAAGCCAGAACAAAAGAAAGTATACCATACAAAAATCTTATGAACTTTTCATTTTTAAATTTAAACAATTTTTCCATTTTACACCACCCTATTCATATAGACCTACGATTTCAGGGCCTGAAATTTTCTTGGCGTAAACGAAAAATCTTTTATTGGTAAGACCCAACTCATCGAAAGGATAGCAGGTATACATAACCAAATTTTCCTTATCTTCTGTTAAGTCATATGCTGATTTATCATTTGCTGAAAGAATTTTAGTACCGGTTATTTTATACTGATAATTACCGTAACTTGTTTTTATATCAACAATATCATTTTTCTTAACATTCTTTAAACCATTGAAATATGTGTTGTTATGTCCGGCTATAAGTATTGTCTTTCCATAACCGGGAATAAAGCTTCCTGCATAAACGCCTACACCGTTTTTCAAAGGAATAGCCCCGTCGCCGAAAAACAGCTTTGCCGAAATATTCCTATCTGATATACTAAGCTCGCCAAACTGCTTGTCAATTCTCGGAAATTCAACATCTTCTGCATTTACAGTATCTCCGCTGTTTGTTGTAGGAACGAAAATATTGTCATAAGCAGTAGAATAATCCACCTGTTTATCCGTCATAAACATATCTACAATCGGCATTAATTTTGGAAGCTTAGGAGCTAAAACTGCTGCAATTGCAATGAACATAACAAAACAAAAAACTATAGGTATAATTATTAAATTAATTTGTTTATACTTCCTGTTTTTTTTATTATTCTTCATTTTTAACCAAACTTCTTGATTTAACCATAGTTATTACGCTAATGGATATCACTGTGAAAACTACTGCAGTAATGACAAAAACATCAAAAGCAGAAATAAAATCAGAGCTTGTCTGCCCTGTAGTTTTGATTACTGAACCAGAATCATCAATGATAACTTCTCCACCTTTGCTAATCACCTTAACTCTTGTAGCGTCTGAACCACCTACAACAGTAAGCTGAAGAACTCCCGCAGCAGCACTGGCATACTGAAGAAGCTTTTTCTTTTCAGCGCCTGTAAGCTCACCTACAGATTTTTTACCTGTACTCTCAAGGAATGAACGTCCCTGAGAAATCAAAGAGTTAATTTCACTTGCCTGTTCAGCAGTCATATCAATTGTATTGAAATAAGTCTCTGCCTGATTAACATATGCAGCCGGCACATATACCTTATTTCCCTGCATATTTGCCGGGATATTCATTTGATTAAGAACACCCTGCTCGTTCGAGTTTATTCCGGCAGCAGACACTGCAACACAGGAAATAACCACTAAAACAATAGAAGTTAAAATACAAAAAACTTTTTTCATATAATTCCCCCTTTTAAACATTAACCGATAATTGTTAAAATTTTAGCACAGCCATATATAAAAGTCAAGTTAAAGTACGTAAAATTTATTGAATTTC
>CAYRTG010000040.1:0-5476 GCA_964427365.1 uncultured Ruminococcus sp.
CTTTGTATGACTGTGGCTACATTCTGTTGCAGGCTCTGTTGTAGGAGGTTCAGTTGGATATTTTACTTCTGTTGATTCCGTTGACTCAGTTGGATATGTTGGTTCACCGCCTGTCGAAGCAATGCCATAGCCCTGTGCGGGATCATAACAGAATGTTACATCAAGTCCATCAAGGGGAACAATTACCGATGAATTATTATTCGAACCATCCGGATGCCAGTTATCAAAGCTGTCAATAATCTTAAATTCATACTTACCCGCAGGGCAATTGTATTTTGTTAAATAATAAACGCCGTTCTTTGCTGTCATACCGTTTTCAGAACTCTTAGCCCAATTTGTGCCAAAAAGCTGTTGGTCGCCTGCAACATAGAACATATAGTCACCAACCGTCGATTGAGTTTCTGTTGGTGTGGTAGGGTTAGGTTCTATGGGATTTGTTGTTGGCTGTGTATCAATAGGATCAGTCACCGGTTCAGTTGCAGGAGATGTTGTCTGTGGTTCTGTTTCAGGCACTGTTGACTGTGGCTCAGTTGCAGAAGATGTTGTCTGTGGCGCTGTTGTTATTGGATCTGTTTCAGCCTCTGTTGATTGGGATTCAGTTGCAGGCTGTGTTGATGGATATGTTTGTGGCTCTGTCGAAGGAGTACTATCGCCTCCTAAAAGTTTACCAATACGTGCAAAAGGAACAGTAATATCATCCACGTCATCTTTTTCGTGAGAGGTACTTGAATCTGCACTGTAAGAACCTAATGCATTATCAAGCATTGAGGGGTCGTGTGGAATACAGTCAATACCAGATTCACCTCTTGTTGCAATAAGCATTGCACCAATTCCGTTTGTTTTAAGATAATCAGCATCAATATCAAGTGTGCTTAGTGGTATTTTGATTTCATAGAAAGAGTCAAATTGAGTATCATGTGTACCCATACCGCCCTTAAATGTTTTGTAATCTACCCAGTCTGCAGATTCGTTATAAACATCAGCAGGATCCTCAGAATAGTTTAATCCTATAATTGAGGAAGGCAAGCATCCTTCTGCCATCTTATATTCAATTCCGCCTTCAGCAAAACCCAAACAACCGGAATTATAATCCGTATTACCGCTTTCATCAACAGCAGAGAACATAGATGGTTCACCAAGTCCAGGTTTGCCGCTCATATATAATAATCTGTCAACATGAGTTGTAAATGTAAGACCCATGTTCTGTCCCCAGATTGAACCGCCGGTACTATTCTTATTTGACATTTTTGTACTGCTTTCGTCAATACTTAATGCAAGAATGAGAGGAACGTCAAGAACTCTGCCGCCGTCTGAAAGAGGGCCGTCCCCCGATCTTGCCCAAGTATCAGTTGTATTTACCATCTGCCAACCTATATACAGGTTATCATTATCCCATGCACCATATAATGAATATGTATCAAGTACGCAGTTTTCGTGACCGCCTTTAAAATGGTTAGCTATATCCCAAGCTGCACCCTGTGCAATTAACATATCCTCAGACCAGTCACTGAAATCGCCGTCAATTGTAATAGTAGCCTGTTTACCTACAGCACCGTTAGGGTTAGTGCTGAATTTGCCTGTTTCGGCAGGTGTTGTTGAGCCATCGTCAACGCTTCCCTGTGAGGAGTCTTTTTTTGTATAGGTATATGTTTCAGAAACGGTACCGTTTTTGTTAGTAGCTGTTACTGTAATTGATGTTGTGCCGTCAATAGGAGTGTATGCTCCCATTGTTACTACAACAGAATTTTCAAATGATACAGGTGTACCGCCATCAACGCTATAAGTAGCTGTATCAGCATTTGTTGCTGTTACTGTAACGTCAACAGTAGCTGTTTTAAATGTTGAGCCGTTTTTCTTAGAAGCTGATACTGAAGGCTCAGCGGCGTCAATATTAAAAACCGACCACTGACCGGTTTTGTTATCATAAATCATATTATTTCCCGGATAATCTAAATCTGCTGTCTGATTTCCGCCGCCATTATTAAAAATAACGAAAGTATAATCGTCAGTTAATGTGTAGGAATATACGTCGTCGCCCAGTGATTCCATTGCAATGCCGGGCCAACTGTTATTCTCATTAACGGCACCGCCGTTAACTTTCCACATATAACAGTTAGGGCTTGACCAACCGGCTGAGTTTTTCAGATAAATTGTGTCGCCTGAAGCTGCACTTGTTGATACTACTCCTACTGAAATGCAGGAAACAATCATAAGTAATGATAAAACCAAACTTATAACTTTTAGGGATATTTTCATTTTCAAAACTCCTCGTTTCAAATTTAATCAAATCTAATAATATTAGAAAATATTATATTGTAATTTTAGATTTTTCAAAGGTGTTTGTCAATAAAAATGCACTATATATGCTAAACTTCGTCGAAGTGCATATATAGTGCCGTTAAACATTGTGCAATATTACCTGGATTTTAATAATCCTGTATTTTGGGCAATTTCGAAATTTTGAAAAATTTTCTTAGAAAAAATGATATGAACTTTGGATTTTCAATAAGTACTACTTTCATAATTACCTCCTACAAGATATGGAAACAACTATTACGGTGATTGATGACATTACCAACACCCAATGTATGGGCATAACCGAAGCTACAAACATACCTATTCCAAAGGAAAGTGCTGCTGATGCTCTTCTTTTATGACAATTCATTTAATCACCCTATATCAGTATATCTGCTTTTTCAAATGTTGTTACTGAATAATTATATTTTGCAGTAATTTTGTTAAAATACTACAGGAGGGATTTTATGGATATATTCTCTATACTGAGTCTTATTGGGGGACTTGCCTTTTTTTTATTTGGTATGCACACTATGGGTAAAAGTCTTGAAAAAGCTGCCGGCAGTAAAATGGAAAGCATATTGGAGAAAATGACTGACAATACCTTAAAAGGGCTGCTACTGGGTGCAGGTGTTACTGCTATAATTCAAAGCTCTACTGCTACTACTGTTATGGTAGTGGGATTTGTAAATTCCGGTATTATGAAGTTAAGACAGGCTGTCGGAATTATTATGGGTGCAAACTTAGGCACTACTATTACATCATGGATTTTAAGTCTTACCGGAATCGAGGGTGGTAACACATTTATGAAGCTGCTGAAGCCTTCTAATTTCTCCCCTGTTTTTGCTGTTACAGGAATCGTTATGCTTATGTTTTTTAAAGATAGCAAAAGGCAAAATATCGGTACTATCCTTATAGGATTCGGAATACTTATGACCGGTATGGATACTATGAGCAAGGCTGTTGAGCCCTTGGCTTCTGTTTCAGAATTCGGTCAAATTCTTACTATGTTTCAAAATCCCATATTAGGAATACTTGCAGGTGCGGTTTTAACTGCTATTGTACAAAGCTCCTCAGCTTCAGTGGGAATTTTACAGGCACTTGCCGTTACAGGCAGTATAAGTTTTTCTGTGGCTATACCTATTGTTATGGGACAGAATATAGGAACATGCATAACCGCAGTTATTTCAACAATCGGTGCTAACAAAAATGCTAAACGTGCAGGATTTATACATCTGTATTTTAACATTATCGGCGCTGTAATACTGTATATGGCATATTTAATTATTAACTCTCTTTGGAAATTTGGATTTAGTGAAAAAATCATTAATGCCGGTGATGTTGCAATTATTCACACAGTATTCAACCTACTTTCAACAATTATTTTGCTTCCCTTTGCAAGCCTTCTTGAAAAGCTTGCTGTTGCAACAATTAAGGACAAAGGTCAGGAAAAGCCCCTGCCGTTTATTGACGAAAGATTTTTACAGACACCTTCTGTTGCAGTAATTCAATGCCAAAAGGCAGCTTATGAAATGGCTGATATAACTAAAGAAATGTTTATTAACTCACTAAGCTTGATTGAAAAATATAATGAAAAAACAGCAGAAGATGTACTGAACAATGAAAGTGTTATTGACAGTTACGAGGATAAATTAGGTACTTATCTTGTAAAACTTTCAAGTAAAAATATGAACGGCAGCGATAACAGAAATGTTTCAAGGTTACTTCTTTCTATTGGCGATTTTGAAAGAATTGCAGACCACGGAGCTAATATTGTATATTCATTAAGAACTATGAAAGATAAGAAAATGGAGTTTTCAAGTCAGGCTGTTAAGGAGCTTAAGGTTATTTGTGAAAGTCTTAAGGAAATTATATGCATTACTGTAGAAGCCTTTAAAACGGGAAATAAAAGTATTGCATACAAGGTTGAGCCCTTGGAGCAGGTTATCGAAAGACTTTACGATGAAATCAAGGAAATGCATATTGAAAGGCTGAAAGCAGGTACAAGCACAGTTGAAAGAGGATTTGTACATTCTGATTTGCTTACTAGCTTTAAAAGAGTTGCTGATCATTGCTCAAATATAGCTGTATATATTATTCAGATAAACAAAAAAGCCCTTGTAACACACGAATATCTAAAGGAATTGAGAGTAAATAACAAGGACTTTAAAAAATATTACAAATTTTTTAGAGAGAAATACAGACTTAGCTGATATTGGTTTTCCGCTTTATGATTTTTGAAGTTTTTGTTACAAGTGTTTCAATTTTATTCAAAAGAAAATTGAAACAGTAAGTAACAGGTTTATTAAGAAAAATCAACAGAATTAATACTGTTATACCTATTGAAATCAGAGAAATATACACTATATTATCCCCTGCAATTTTACTAAGTCCCAGACCGCTTAATTTAAAGGTAACAAAACCGGAAAGCACGTAAACACAGGCAGTATTTCTGCCGTATTTTGTCAGGGGATTTTTTTTGGCTGTCATCAGGTTGATTATGCAAAATATCATAGCTGCAGCGACGGCAAGAATTATAAGACGTTTTAATATTCCTTGAATATTGCCCATTTGCAATATATGATAGGAATTAATAGACTCGTATAATTTCACGTAAATGAAACCGCTTATGTTCATATAAGCTGTTAAACCACATAATAAGACTAACAACAGTCCACACAGTAATTTTGGCACCTTACGGATTTTTTCTATTATATCTTCCGTACACATTGCCCCCATTATAAAAAACGGGAAAAACACCAACGTCCGAGATATTGAAAAGAATTTTCCCGCTTCATCTATACAGCCTATGTATAGGGCTACAAAAACTGATATAGGAAGAATAAATTTTACCTTCATTAAAGGTCCTATTAATATTCTCCAAAAGAACAAACTAAGAAAATACCAGAAAATATATTCCGGATAAAAAATATTAATAATATCCATATTTTTTCTAAAAAACAACATAAGAAATATGGTATTGAATATTAGAAAAGGCACTAAGCAACGTGCAACAGCAGTTTCGGCAGCATGTTCATAGTTCTTTGAAAAATAACCTGATATAAACACAAACGCAGGCATATGAAAGGAGTATATTATACTTCTTAGAATACCGGGATTTCCAATTATGCCAAACTCCTCAAGAACGTGTCCTAATACAACAAGAATTATAAGAAATAAT
>CAYRTG010000040.1:5576-13970 GCA_964427365.1 uncultured Ruminococcus sp.
TATTATAATGTTTTATTTATTTCTTTGTCAAATTATTTATTAGGGTTGAAATAATTACTGTATTTTGGTACAATAGTGGAAATTATGGGATGTGAAATTATGAAACAAAAACATTTAATTGACCTTGAGTATATGACGAAAGAACAGCTTGATAAAACTATTAAGCTAGCAGGAGTAATTAAGGACAAGCCTGATATTTACAAGCACGCTTGCGATGGAAAAATTATGGCTACATTATTTTATGAGCCATCTACAAGAACTCAGATGTCTTTTCAAACTGCTATGATGCGACTTGGAGGTAAAACTATAGGCTTTGATAATCCTATGAATTCATCTGTTGCTAAAGGTGAAAATCTTAAGGATACAATTACAATTATAAGCGGCTATGCTGATATTATTGCTATGCGTCACCCGGTTGAGGGTGCTGCAAAAGCAGCTTCTCATTACAGTAGTGTTCCTGTTATAAACTGTGGTGACGGAGGTCACTATCACCCAACTCAAACTTTAACTGATGTTGTTACATTAAGCTATGAAAAAGGCAGACTTGATAACCTGAAAATCGGTTTATGCGGTGACTTATTAAACGGCAGGACCGTACATTCACTTATTAAAACATTGAGCAAATATAACGGAAACAGCTTTGTCTTAATTTCCACAAAAGAATTATCCATACCACAATATATTAAAGATGTAATGAATAAGGCAGGCTGTCATTATACTGAGGTTAATAATCTTAAAGACGCTATAGGCAATCTTGATGTTCTTTATATGACAAGGATTCAGCGTGAACGATTTGCAAGTGAGAAAGAATATCAAAAACAAAAAGGTGTATTTGTACTTGACAAAAATAAGCTAAGTTTAGCTAAGAAAGATATGAGTATACTTCACCCTCTGCCACGAGTTGATGAAATTGATATTGAAGTTGATGATGACCCAAGAGCCTGCTACTTTAAACAGGCTGTTTACGGAATGTACAGCAGAATGGCTTTGATAGTTCTTCTATTAAGGCAGGAGGACTCTTTTTCCTTTGAAACACCGGATGTTGATACTGACATTAGACTTAAATGTCATAACGAAAAGTGCATAACTAATCAGGAAAAGGAGCACTACTTACCAAAATGCACATATGAAAAAGACGGTCATATATTCTGCGACTATTGCGACCATATAATTAATTGATTTCAAATATTCTAATAAAGAATTAAGGACTGCAAAAGCAGTCCTTTTATTTTAGTGCTTAAATTAGATATTGATTTAATCGGAGCAATGCTACGGCAAGCCTGCTTGAAATGGAGCTTGAGCAGATTACAACTGCGAGAGGATCGTTCGCTCCTCATAAGTTATAATTTTAAGGTTTCATTTAAGTTAAAGGAATAGATGTACATTTCCTTTACCTTTAATTCTGTACATTGCTCCATGGCTGATTTATACAAATTAAGCTGTTTTGAATACATATTACCCAGAATATTAATATCCTTTACTCTGTCCGTTTTATAATCAACTATTACAAGCCGGTTGTCTTCAACAAATGCTAAATCTACTGCACCTTGAATTATAATTTTTTGTTCTTTAACAGAATTATCAATATTATTGTCATATTCCTTGCCATTAATTTTTACTGTGAATTTATATTCACGGAAATATTCCTTTGAGTTAATAATTCTAATAAACAACTCTGTGCTAAGAAAGTCAGCGATTTTTTCAGTATCAAGAAGTTCAAGCTGTTGTTCTGTTAAAAAGCCCCTGCTAACAAGTCTTTTAGCCTCTGATACAACATCTTCCCTTGCCTTTGCAAAATCGCAATTTTCCATAAAGCTATGAAATGCTGTGCCTCGGTCTGTACCTTTTGTGAATTTTTCCGTTACAAAATCAGGAGTTCTTAGAATTTTACTGAATACATCATTATCCTTGTGTGCCAGTTCTGAAGCACTTGCCTTTTGAGGAAGTGTGGTAAGAGCCTGATTCTTATATTTAAAGTTTATTTTAGCTTTTACCTGTTCAATAAATTCTACATCTTCTGATTGAAATTCAGCAGTTTGTTCTTGACTTTTTATTTCCTGAATAGAATTATAATCAACGACTTCTCCCTCATTTATTTCTGTACATAATGTTTCGGAATTTCTTGAAATAATGTTAAAGCTCCAAGGAAGAAGGGTATTATCTTCTTTAGTATTAACCTGACAGTTAATGCTCTTTCTTAAGACCTCACAAGAGGGATGCAGTAAGGAACAAGCAACTACCCAATCCGACATGGATTTACAGTTTTTTACAGCATACGGGGAGATTTTGTTTCCTGTAATTTTATTGCTTACGGAAGTAAGGTAATCATAGGGTTTTGCCTGTGCCATAGAAATAATCAGTCTTTCTTTTGCTCTGGTCATTGCAACATAGAGAATTCTAATTTCCTCGGAAATAAATGCGTTATTTAGTTTTAAAGCTGCTGACTTACGTTGAATAGTGTCAAATTTAAGATAATTCTCTTTATAACGTATTCCAATTCCGTTTTCTGAATCAAGCACCAAATCCATTGATACATCTTTAGTGTTAAACCCTGTACCTGTACCGCATATAAAACAAATTGGAAATTCAAGTCCTTTACTGGAGTGAATACTCATAACTTTTACAACATTTGCATCAATATTATCAGAGCTTTTACCTGCATCTAAATCCAGACCACGTTCCTGTATTTTATCAATAAAGCTGATAAATGATGAAAGATTTTTATAACCGTTTGCTTCAAATGTACGAGCATATTCCTGCAATATACTAAGATTCTGGGCAGGGTTATTATTAATTGCCATCACTATGGAATCAAAGCTTGTCTGCTGGAGAATAATTCCAATTAGCCGGTCAACTGTTGTAGTTACGGAAATTTTTCTAAGCTTTGAAATAAAATCTATAAAATCAGCTGATTTCTTATTGTTTTTACTATTCTTCAAAACTCCGTTATATATTGGAATATTCCTGTGTTCTACTCTTATTCTTGCCATATCATCTGCTGTAAATCCAAACATTGGACTCATAAGCACAGACAGTACAGGTATATCCTGAATTGGGTTATCAATTACTCTTAGAAGGTTCAGCATTACTTTTATTTCAAAAATATCAAAAAAGCTGTTTTTTTCAGAAGCTGCTGCAGGGATACCCATACTGTTGAGCCGATTTACATATGTTGTAGCTTTTCTTCTTTCTCCCTTTGCTGTGCGAAGCAGAATTGCCACATCACCAAAATTAGCAGGGCGGGTTTCACCATTTACTGTAACTGTAGTTTTTTCCTTATACAGTATATCAAGTATTTTGAAGCCGGTTTGCTGAGCCTCAACAATGTCTTTTGTTTCGTTGTTTTCTTTATCAATATCTGAAATATCAATGAGATTAACTTCCATTTGGGGCGTATCTGTTTTGGGATAATCAGCACCGCAAAAAAGTTTTTCTTCATCATTATAAACTATGCCGCCAACATCCTTGGACATTATATTTTCAAATACAAAATTGCAGGCATCTAAAACTCCCTTACGGCTTCTGAAGTTTTTATCAAGGATAATTTTTGCGGGGTAGTTTTCATCTTCTTTTAAATAAAGGTTGTACTTATTTTTATAGTCAATGAAAATTTCCGGCTTTGCTTGGCGGAAGCCATAAATACTTTGCTTTATGTCACCTACCATAAACAGGTTGCTTTCATCTTTGCTTAACGCCTTAAAAAGCAAATTCTGAACTTCGTTAATATCCTGAAATTCATCAACCATTATACAGTCAAACATTGAAGATATTTCCTTTGCAGTATGTGTATATTCAACTCCGATTTCAGTTTCTCTGCATAAAAGCTGAATCATAAAGTTTTCAATATCCGAAAAGTCCACAAGGTTTTTATCTCTTTTCAAAGCTGAAAACTCCTGATGATATTTCTTAACACAATCGAACAGAGTTTTGATTATTGGATAAAGTTTTATTGTTTCATTTTCAATATCCTGAATATCTCTGTAAACAAGGTCATAAGACTTATTAATCTCAGTCTTGTAGGTTTTACGGATTTTGCTTACTGTTTCCTTAACAGTATCGTCGCTGCTGTTTTTTATTGTAGGAAAGCGTGAAAAACTAAAATCCAAATTATAGATATTGTCCCATTCCCCTTTGTCTGCATAATTATAAATTGTATCTACAATTTTTAAATCAGCAATAAACATTTGCCTGAATTTATCAAGGTGATTTTCATTAAGGTATGCGTCCTTTTCTATAAGAGCTTTTGCATTTTCAATAAGTGACTTTGAAAAACTCATACTTTCCTTAATATTATTCAGAATATTTTTTATATAAGGTGAAGTTGAAACCGGTGTTTTTTTTACATTATAAATATTTACAGCTTTTTCTATCCAGCTATCCATAAATGGAATTGTAACAAGGAATCTGTATATATTCAGTATATTTTCTCTAAGATTTTTGTCATCTCTGTATGTACAAACAGAATTTACCAACCTAATAAAATCCTGAGAATTTTCATTATAAAAAAAGTCAAGAGTATTATCCAAGGCTTTGTTTCTAAGAAGTACAAGTTCCTTTTCATCAGCAATTCTGAAATCTTTTTGTATGTTCAGCTTATAAAAATACTGCCTAACAAAATCTGTACAAAAACCGTCAATTGTGGAAATTCTTGCATTATATAGGAACTGTTTCTGACGTATAAGATAGCTGTTGTAAGGGTCTTCCTTTAAAAGTTTGTTTAAGGCTTCGTCAATACGTGTGCGCATTTCCTGACTTGCAGCTCTTGTAAATGTTACAATTAACATTCTGTCTATGGAAACAGGGTTTTTCTTATTAGTAATTGTATCAATTATACGCTGAATAAGTACAGCAGTTTTACCGGAACCTGCAGCAGCTGATACAAGTACGGAGCCGCCTTGTGCATTTATGGCATTTTGCTGATTTTCTGTCCATTTTACACTACTCATTATCCTTGTCCTCCATTCCCAATTTTTTGTAGACATCTTTTGCAGCAAGTTTTTCTTTATAGCGGTAATCAAAACTATAGTCAAAACAACAAACACTGCTGTATGGGCAATAAGCACATCCGTCTTTAATACCCTTTAGGGGAGCTGCCGCTACATTTCCTTCATACAGCTTCTGTCCCATACTTCTGATTGTATCATCAATATGCTTGAAAATACAGTTAAACTGCTCTTCAGTTGCAACATTGTCGGAGTACATACCCTCTTCAAATTTTTTAGGAAGTTTTATAAATTTACCGGTTCTGTCCATATGGGATAATACATCCATATCATTAAGGACAAGTCCGTTCATTCTGAAATTCTTATCCATTTCAGCAGTAATTTTTTCAGAATCTGTAAATTTATCACCGTTAATATCCGTTGTTGTGGAAGGCATATACAATATGCCGGTTGGTATAAGGTTTTTGTTGTAATAATCTTTGCCGTTTTCAACTACAGAACGGAGATATATCAGCATTTGCATATTCACTCCGTATAGTATTTCACTTAGTTTAAATTCCTTGTTGCCGGTTTTGTAGTCTACAATACGCACATAGGCTTCGTTTTCATTTTTGTTAAACAAATCTACCCTGTCAATAAATCCGCGTACAGATACAGAATGTTCATTGTCAATTTGCAGTTTATATTCAGGGATTCCCTGATAATTTCCAATTTTAAGTTCAAAATCTGTAGGTACAAAGTCGCTGTACTGAAGCTGTCTGATTATCTGCTTAATAAGGTTAAAAACATTTTCCTTTAATCGATTGAAAAGATAGATGAAACCGGGATCTTTGTTTTCAAGTCCGCCGAGGTTTTCATTGGCAAAACTATGCAATATAGTATCAATTGAAGTTTTTATTTCCTTATCAGAAATTTGATTAAGTGCAGATTTATCATATTTCTGCAAAAATTTTTCCAAGAAATAATGAACAATATCACCAAACTCTATTGCGTCCAATGAGGCTGTCCTTCTCTCATTTGCTCTAAGTCCGTATTTACAAAAATACTGAAAAGCGCACAAGTTGTAGGTTTCAAGCTGTGAGGCGGAAATATGGATATTTTTTGTAAAAAGTTTTTCAATTACAGAGTGATTTCGGAGTTTAAATGGCTTATTTTCAAGCGCCGACTCCATATTTTCTATAATTCCCTTGTAGGACTCTTTAGTTTTGAAGTAATTTTTCAGAGAAATAACCTGAGGGCTGTTATCTCTAAAATTTTTTGCAAGACACTCAAAGGCTTTTTTTTCGCTCCAAAGCTCATTATACTCATTATAATCAAATGAATTATAAATTTGATTATTTGGAAAAATCTCGGTAAGCTCAGTAAGGATTACTGAAGGCGAATACCGATTTCCGGAATAGTCGGAGTTATAGAAAGTTACATAGACTTTATCTGTAGAGGACGTAATTGCACAATACACAAGGTACATTTCATGACAGGCAATCTCTTCTAATGAATCTGTAAGAGGAATATTATTATTAATCAGAATTTTCCTCTCATTTTCCGAGAAAACACCTGCGGTTTTAGGTATTGAGGGAAATTCTCCCTCAATTGCTCCAATTATAAATACTGCTTTCGGCTCATTAAGTCTCACTCTGTCAGCAGTTCCTACTGACACCTGATCCTGAAATCTTGGAATACTGCTTAATGTAAGATCAGATACCTTAAAGGCAAAATACTCTTTAAATTTATTAAGAGTTAATTGTTTTTTTCCTGCTACTGCTACAAGCTTTTCTAAGGCTTCTATAATTAAGTTATATACTCTTACCTCTTCCTTAGCTTCAAGCAACATTTCTTCATTGTTTGTGTTAAATAGATTATCAAGTGATTTCTGAACATCATAAGCTGTCAAAAGTTTATAGAGAGCTTTTGCAATATCTAAACCCTTTGCATTTTTACAAGTTTCTGCAAATTCTACAAGGGGAGTTACCACATACTTACGTATTCTTTCAATTTCAGCAAGTTTTTCTTCATCACTTTGGCTCATTAATTCAAAGCCTGAGGGGTTACTGTCAAAGGCTTTTGTCAAGTCTTTTCCGTCAATATTCCATATGTACAGATAGTTTTCAAACTCGGCAATTTCTGTTTCGGTCAGTGACAGCAGTCCCGTTTTCATCATTGACAAAAGGTATTCTCTGTCAAATCGATGAATTACACAATCAATTCCACAGGAAATAAGCCTTACCACAGGTCTTGTATAAATATCCATAGGTATATCCATAAAATACGGAATGTCATACTTCTGAAATGTTATGTCAAGAATACCCGCATATTTTTTGCTGTCTCTGGCTACCACTGCAATATCCTTATAACTATAGTTTTCCACCACTACAAGCTGTTTAATTTTTGATGCAATATAATCTGCTTCCCGATAAATATTGTCAGCTTGGAATAATTCAATATGTTCTGCTTTTTTGCTATACTTGGAACAGTCAAACTTGAAAATATTACTTTCTAAAAAAGCTAAGTCTTGATTATTAAAACGGTATGTATTATTGAGAAACTTTATTGGTGCAATATTAATAAAATTACTTTTAGCAATACGTTTTACAGCCTTATATGTTCTGTAGGTTGTAGCATATACTTCGCTATGCTTATTTTCTAAATTAAGGTTTATGGTTATATAAAAATTTTTGCTTTCTTTCATTAGGATTTCTATTATTTCAAGCTGTTGATATGTAAATCCGCTGAAAGAGTCCACAACAATTGTGTAGTCCTTAAATATATTGCTGTCATTTAAAATGTCTTTTAGCCGATTGAGGTTGTCAAGGGGGTCAATATAAGTTTGCGACACAAGGGCTTCATAAGCATCTAGCACCAAAGCAGTTTCATTTAACTTATAATTCAGTGTTTCCTCATTAATTACCTTCGCTGCATCTCTTAACATTTGTGTGGAAATATTGTCTTTTTTACATTCCTTTAAGGAGTGTACCATAATGTCAATAACTGACTTTTGGGTGTTCTGCTTGTTAAACATTTCAAGTTTATCCTGAACCTGTTCAATAGCCATACTCATTATAATACTACGGACACCGTCATCAATTACGTTGTTATGAATATTGCCTGTTTCGGCAAACACATAATCACAGAGTCGTGAAAATCCAAAAACCATTACATCTCTGCACAGCTTTGGTCCTAATATATCTAAAAATTTATTTTCTGTTTCAAATGAACTTTGGTCAGGAACAAGCATTAACAGTTTATTATTGCCTTTTCTGCATAAATCTGAAAGCAGAGTTGTTACATATGTGGTTTTTCCTGTTCCTGATGGCCCTAAAACAAAATGTACCATAATGTACTCCTTAAATGTAATAATTTGAATCGGAGCAACGCTCCGGCAAGCCTGCTTGAAATTGAGCTTGCGACAGATTGCAGTTGAGATGGGAGCGTTAGGTCCTCAGTGTTTCATTGG
>CAYRTG010000041.1:0-13202 GCA_964427365.1 uncultured Ruminococcus sp.
ATTATTTGGTAAAAAAGACGTAATATTTTCCTTGCATTTTTGAAACAGATACAGTATAATATATTACACGGTGGCAATTTGTGTCATTAAATGAACATTAAGTGTCAAAAACTTATTAGTTTCAGAAAGTTATTTCAAGGAGGTGGCAAAATGTTTACCGGAATTTCTACCCACAGTATAGATTCAAAAGGAAGAATAGTTTTGCCGTCTCGTTTCAGACAAGAGCTTGGGAAAACATTTTTCATTGCAAAGGGATTTTTTGACTGTGTTCAAGTATTATCCCATGAAGAGTTTGAAAAGCTCCGTACCAATATTAAAGCTCTTCCTGCACAACAAGCTCTTGCACTGCAGTATGCGATTATTGCTACTGCTATTGAGGTTACTCCAAATACACAGGGTAGAGTTCCTGTTCCTCAAAGTCTTAGAGAGATTGCCGGATTGTCAAAGGATGCTATTGTAGTTGGTATGGACAATCGTGTTGAAATCTGGGATAAAGACCGATTTGACAAAATGCAGGAAAACAATAGAGAAACAGCTATGGCGGCCCTTGAAATGCTTAGTTTGTAAGGAGCTATTATGGAGTTTAAACACATTCCGGTTCTCCTTAAGGAAACTGTTAGCGGTCTTAACATTAAGCCAAACGGCATTTATGTTGATGGTACTGCTGGGGGTGGGGGACATTCCGCAGAGATACTCAGCTTTCTTAAGAGCGGTCAATTAATTTCTATTGATCAGGACCCTGACGCTATTAAAACCGTAACGGAACGTTTTAAGGACAACCCTAATTCAATAATTATAAAAGGCAATTTTTCCAATTTAAAAGAGCTTTTAAACAATCGTGGAATTAATCAGGTTGACGGAGTAATGCTTGATATAGGTGTTTCATCTCATCAGCTTGATACAGCGGAGAGAGGATTTTCTTTTCACGAGGACGCACCTCTTGATATGCGTATGTCCCAAAGAGGCACAAGTGCAGCAGATTTGGTTAATAGCTTATCTCAAAAAGAACTTTCAAGAATTATTTACTCCTACGGTGAGGAAAATTTTGCCGACTCAATCTCAAAATCGATAGTAAAACAAAGAGAAATTGCACCTATAAATACAACATTTCAGCTTGTTGAGATAATCAAAAATTCAGTTCCCGAAAGAGTAAGGCGAAAGGGACACCCTGCTCGCAAAACCTTTCAGGCATTAAGAATAGCAGTAAACCATGAGCTGGAAGCTTTAGAGAAAGGTATGGATGAAGCCTTTCAGCTTCTGGCTCCCGGTGGAAGACTTGCAATAATTACTTTCCACTCTCTTGAGGACAGAATTGTTAAGCAAAAAATGGCAGGTTGGTTTCAGGGATGCACTTGCCCTCCGGATTTTCCTGTTTGCGTATGTGGCAAAAAACCACAGGCTTTATCAATAACACGCAAGCCAATTGTAGCAAATACACAAGAATTATCAGATAATCCCCGCTCAAAAAGTGCAAAATTAAGAATTTGTGAAAAAATTTAAAAAACTTGTTATTTGCTATAGACAATCGTAACATTTTGTAGTAAAATATAACAGGTTTGTAAATATTTTATTTAACACAAGTGATTGTGTTAATTCTATAAAAGAAACACAATATGATGTATTTTTCCACAAAAGAAAAATCACAAAATGTTTTATTTTCTAATACAGAATTTTGCTAAAAGTTAAAAGTTTGTAACTTATTTCCGTATACGAATAAAGCTGAATTAGAGCGCATAATCAAAGGTAGTGTAAAGATGGCTTATGAAAATCGAAATGCAGCTTATGATTTAGATTATTTTAAAGATAATACTGCAAAAAAGATTCCTAAAAAGGAATCTAAAACTAAATTAAATAGGGACAATAAGGTTGTAACAATTCCACAGGAAGAAAT
Organism: uncultured Ruminococcus sp.; assembly: GCA_964427365.1. Taxonomy (GTDB): domain Bacteria; phylum Bacillota; class Clostridia; order Oscillospirales; family Acutalibacteraceae; genus Ruminococcoides. The sequence goes on from CAYRTG010000041.1 coordinate 1,892, forward strand.
CTTTAAAATTCGCAAAAGAAAGCATAGTCCTTTTAAATTGTTTGTCGGAGGAATTTCTGCTGCTGTGGTTACACTTATTATTACAACTATAATTGTTGGCCAGGTTCAGCTTACTGAGTTAAATCAGAAGGTTATTACTGCGCAGCAGACTCTTGCTGACGCTGAGAGTGAGTATACTCAGTTGCAGATGGCTGTACAGTCTAAGCTCTCAACCTCAGAAATTGAAAAGTATGCCGAAGAAAAACTTGGTATGAGCAAGACTGAAAATGCTCAGAAAGAATTTGTGTCCTTGTCAAAGGGCGACAAGGCTGAAATCTCAAGTGATGCAAATCTTAATATTTTTCAAAAAATTTTCAACGCATTCACAGGACTTTGGTCATAACATTTGAATTAATTTAATAAATATGTTATGAAATAAATAAGAGTTGAGATGTGTAATCTTAACTCTTTTTTCGATTATTTGATAAGGGACGAAGCAAATTATGGCAAATAAATCCGGAAAAAAGAAATCGGATAAGGGCTCATTGCAGCTTTTAAGATCAAGAACTACATATCTGATAATAATAATTCTTGTTTTAGGCTTTGGTGCAATTATAAGCCGTCTGGCATATTTACAGCTTGTGCAGGGCTCCTATCTTCAGGAAAAGGCTGTTGAGCAGCAGCTCAGGGATACTACAATCAACGCAAAGCGCGGTACAATTTATGATGCAAAGGGCAAGGTTCTTGCTCAAAGTGCGTCAGTGTGGAAAGTTGTTTTAGCTCCTGCATATTTTGAAGACAATACCCAGCGTAAATATGTAGCCAAAGGCCTTTCAAAAATATTGGATCTTGATTATAAAGAAGTTTATGAAAAGACAAAGCAAAATTCATACTATGTAATTATAAAAAGTAAAATAGAAATTGATGCAAGAAACAAAATTCTGAAATTTCTGGATAAGGTTTCTGATAAGTACAAAAAACTTTCAAGTGTTATTGACCTTGTAGATGATTATAAGCGTTACTATCCCTATGGTGATTTAGCCTCTTCTGTAATCGGATTTACAGGATCTGATGATCAGGGACTTGAGGGCGTTGAGTATAAATATGACGAATACCTTACCGGCACTCCCGGAAGACGTATTACTGCAAAAAACGGTAATCAGACTGATATGCCTTTCCAATATGAGCAAAATGAAGACCCAAAAGACGGAAACAGTATCACTTTAACAATTGATGAAACAATACAGTCCATCGCAGAAAAGTATATGAAACAAGGTATAATTGATAACAATGTTATTAATCGTGGCGTATGTATTATTATGGACGTAAACACAGGCGGTATCCTTGCAATGGTTACTGCTGACGGATATGACCTTAACAATCCCTATGATTTGCCACAGAGTGACCTTGACGCAATCGGACAGCTTTCTGAGAACAAGAGAGCTGCAGCAGAAAGCTCAGCTTTGTCCGCAATGTGGAGAAACAAGGCAATTGCAGACACATATTACCCCGGTTCGGTTTTTAAAATGTGTACAGCTTCCATGGCACTTAACGAGGGATTGGTAAATGACAATTCAACATTTAGTTGCGGCGGTACATATACCGTAGGCGGCGAGACTATTGGTTGTCATGTAAAAACCGGTCACGGTACACAGAATTTCTATGAATGTATTTATAATTCCTGCAACCCTGCTTTTATCCAGATTGGCTTTAAGGTGGGCAAAGAGAAGTATTGGGATTATTACAAAGCCTTTGGTTTTTCCGAAAGGACAGATATAGACCTGCCCGGTGAGTCTGAAGATATTTTCTTCAGCGAGGATGGCTCAATGTCAGAGGTTGACCTTGCAGTATCCTCATTTGGACAGGGTATTTCAATTACACCTATTCAGATGGTTACAGCTTGCTCTGCAATAGTAAACGGCGGTAAGGTACTACAGCCTTATGTAGTTCAGTCAATTGCTGATGCTGATGGCAATGTAATTAAAAATGTTGAACCAACTGTAAAGCGACAGGTTATTTCAAAGGAAACATCAAAAAAAATGTGTGAATACCTTGAGAGAAACTCTGTCCAGGGCGGTGCATATAACGGCTATATTGCAGGTTATCACGTAGGTGGTAAAACAGGTACATCTGAGAAACTTAAATCTACATACGGCAGTAAGGATTATATTGCCTCTTTTTGTGGATTTGCGCCTGCAAATGATCCAAAGGTAGCTTGCCTTGTATTCTTTGATACACCAAAGGGTAACTCTTACTATGGCGCACAGGTTGCATCACCTGTATTTATCAACATAATGAGTGAAGTCTTGCCTTACCTTGAAATTCAGACAGAATATACAGATGATGAAATTCAGTATATTGATACTGTTACAGGCTCATATATTGGACTTTCAACAGAAAAAGCCGAAAAACAAGCAAAGAGTGACGGCTTTACTGTAACAGTTAAAGGTGAAGGTGATAAGGTTATATCACAGATTCCTTCACCTGCAACAAAGATTCCTACTGACGGAAACGTAGTATTGTATACAGATGAGGAGTCTGAGTCGCAGACAGTTACTGTTCCAAATCTTGTAGGATATAGTATTTCTGAGGTTAATTCAATTGCTACGGCATATGGACTTAACGTAAGTATTACAGGTTCAATTTCCAGTAGCGGAGCTGTTGCAGTATCACAAAGTATAGATGCAGACTCGTTGGTTTCTCAGGGAACTGTGGTAACTGTCAAATTCGGCAGCACAGGAGTTGTTACCGACTAGCAATCACATTAAATTTCATATATAATTGTAATTAATTGCATAGTATTTACTTGCATCTATAGAAGTAAAAATGAAAGGATTGATAATATGGCTTTTGGTATATGGACATTTTTTTCGGCACTTGTATCATTCATAATTTCAGCAGTATTAGGAAGGTTTTTAATCCCGTTTCTTCACAAGCTGAATTTCGGTCAGACAATTCTTGACATTGGTCCTTCATGGCACAAAAACAAACAGGGAACACCTGTGATGGGTGGAATAATGTTTATCGTTGCAATAACTGTTACAACTGCTGTAAGCGTTCTTCTTTTTCATGTTTTTGGGAACAGTGTAATAACCATTTATCAGGAAAATCCTGATCGCAGTGTTGCCTTTATATTTGCAGGTCTTGGATTAGCCCTTTGTAACGGTGCAATTGGTTTTATTGATGACTTTACTAAGGTTGTTAAGAAACGTAACCTGGGCTTAACTGCAATTCAAAAGCTTGTGATGCAGTTTGCGGTTGCTATTGCTTATCTGGTAATTTTGGGATTAATGGGCTATGGCACTTCAACAACAGTTCCTTTTATCGGCAAAATTGATTTAGGCTGGTTCTACTATGTAATTGCTGCAATTGTAATTGTAGGTGTAGTAAATGCGGTAAACCTTACCGACGGCGTTGACGGACTTGACGGTTCATTAACATTTTTTGCAGCATTGTTTTTTATGCTTATAGCAAGCAATCTCAGCAATATAGGGGTAACCTTTATGGGCGCTGCTGTAGCAGGCGGATGCTTAGGTTTTTTAGTATGGAATTTTCATCCTGCAAAGGTGTTTATGGGTGATACAGGCTCATTGTTTTTAGGCGGTATTGTGTGCGCTTTAGCTTTTGCGATTGATATGCCTGTTTTACTTTTACCAATTGGTATTGTATATCTTTGTGAAATGGGTTCTGTTGTGTTGCAGGTTTCGTATTTCAAACTTACTCACGGAAAACGATTATTTAAAATGAGTCCAATTCATCACCACTTTGAAATGTGTGGATGGTCAGAGTTTAAGATTGTTGCAGTATTCAGCGCTGTAACAGCAGTCTTTGGTATAGTTTCATTTGCTCTTGTTTACTTTGGAGTGAAATGACAAAAAATATAAAATTATGTTATAGATTGTAAATAAATATAGGAGGAATAGTTATGCTACCCTTTGCACAGGTAATGCAGAAAGCAGACACAAATAAATATTATGACGAAAAGTTTCGTCAGTCCGAATCTGCTTTGCAAAGGCATAGCTCATCCTCATCAATAGGCAGAAGACGTCTTGAAAAAACAAAGGTTTTTATGCGCGGTATGGGACTTGATTTACCATTTTTACTTTTAGTATTAGTATTGGTGGTAATAGGCTTGGTTATGATGTTCTCGGCAAGTTACCCTATTGCATATTACTCAAGCAAAACTGAAAACGACAGCTATTACTACCTTAAACGTCAGCTGATTTTTGCAGTTGTTGGAATTGCTGCAATGCTCGGTATTTCGTTTTTTAACTATAACAAGCTTCATAAGCTTGCTCCTATATTCCTTGTTGCTTCTTATGCGGCCCTGCTTTTAGTATTGATAATACCCTCTGAAGGGGTTAAGCGTTGGTTTGAGATAGGACCTTTCAGCTTTCAGGCTTCGGAGCTTACTAAATTTGCTATGATATTGTTCTTTGCCCATTGGGGAAGTATATATTATGATAAAATGCAGTATGCAAAATACAGTGTTTTACCGGGTATTGTAATATTTGGCTCAACTGCAGCCCTTCTGATTTTAGAGCCCCATTATTCCGGCATTGTAATTATCGGATTGCTTACAATTTTAATGCTTTATATTTCAGGTATGCGCCTGCGCTATCTTGCAATAGGCGGTGTGATTATTTTATTATCAGTAATAATAGCTTGGGCTACAGGACTTCTCACCTATGCTATGACACGTATGGATGGTTGGGGTCAGGCTCTGGAATATACAACTCCTGAAATGTGGCAGACGACTTGGCAGACTCGCAACTCCCTATATGCTATCGGAAGCGGCGGCTTGTTTGGTTTAGGACTGGGTCAATCAAGACAGAAATATCTATATCTGCCTGAACCACAGAACGATTTTATATTTGCTATTGTATGTGAAGAGCTTGGACTGGTCGGTGCAATTATTATTTTGCTGATTTTTGCATTGCTCATATGGCGTGGAATAACTCTTAGTCTAAGGTCAAAGGACAGATTTGGTAAACTCCTTGGAATAGGACTTTCTTCTCAGATTGGCATTCAGGTAATACTTAATATACTTGTAATTACTGACTGGCTGCCTAACACAGGTATAAGTTTGCCCTTCTTCAGTTACGGAGGAAGTTCCCTTGTAATGCTTCTTGCACAGATGGGATTGATACTGTCTATATCACGAACGGCAAATATTGAAAAACAGTAAGGAAAGATTATACTATGAGAATTTTATTTGCATGCGGCGGCACAGCAGGGCATATTAACCCTGCACTTGCAATTGCCGGATATATAAGAGAAAAGAATCCAAAGGCTGAAATACTCTTTGTCGGAAACCGTGGCGGAATGGAAGAACAACTTGTCCCAAAAGCAGATTTTAAAATGGAATTTATTACCATAAGCGGCTTTAAGCGTAAGATAAGTTTTAATGCCTTTAAGGAAAATATAAAAACTGTCAAGAGAACATTCTCATCATCAATGGAAGCAAAGAAGATTATTGAGAATTTCAGACCTGATATATGTGTGGGTACAGGAGGCTATGTCAGCGGTCCCGTACTTAGAACAGCAGCAAAAATGGGAATACCTACAGTTATTCACGAGCAGAACGCCTATCCGGGTGTTACCAACAAAATGCTTGCAAAATCTGCAAAGCGTGTAATGTTAGCTGTTAAAGACGCAGAAAAGTATCTTGACAAAAAATGCAACTGTGTTGTTACAGGTAATCCTTTACGCAGAGAAATTATATTGGCTGATAAAGCAGCTTCCAGAAAAGAACTTGGTCTTGATGAAAGACCTGTAGTTCTGTCCTTCGGAGGTTCTCTTGGCGCAAGAAAAATCAACGAAGGTGTAGCAAAGCTTGTTGCACGCAGCGGCAGAGATGGAAAATATCAGCATATTCACGGTTATGGAAAGTATGGTTTATGGTTTCCTGATTTAATTAAAGAAAAAGGAGCAGTAATAAAAGAATGTCCCAATTTGGATGTAAGAGAGTATATTGACAATATGGCAACATGTATGGCTGCTGCAGATATTGTAATCTCCAGAGCAGGGGCAATTACATTATCTGAAATTCAGGCATTGGGAAAGCCTGCAGTTTTAATTCCATCACCTAACGTAGCGGAAAATCATCAGTACCATAATGCAATGGCATTAGTTAATAATAAAGCAGCTGAAATTATTGAGGAGAAGGATTTAACAGAAGATCTTGTTATTGAAAAAGTTGACGGACTTCTTCAAAATCCTGAAAGGCTTGCTGAATATTCGGCTAATTCAAGAAAAATGGCGATTATTGATGCCAATGAAAGGATTTATTCGGTAATCCGACAGATTTTAGGTTCAATTTAAGTCACCGGTTACTACCCTTTTCATAGAATATAATTGGTTAGATTTATGAAAAAGGGGTGCCTTATGTGTCACGATTTATAGTAAACGGCGGTAAAAAACTTAGCGGCGAGATTGAAGTGCAGGGCTCAAAAAACAGCGCTTTGCCAATCCTTGCAGCAACAATTCTTACTGATGGAGAGAATGTCCTTCATAATTGTTCAGGCTTGTCAGATGTAGCAATAGCCTTAAGAATACTAAGGTATTTAGGTTGTAGTGCTAAAAAGTCAGGCAATACAGTGTTGATAAATGCCGACTCACTTAATCGCAATGATATACCTGACAATCTTATGCGTGAAATGCGTAGCTCAATTGTTTTTCTTGGAGCAATAATATCTCGTACAGGAAAAGCAAAGATGGGTTTTCCCGGAGGCTGTGAGCTTGGTCCAAGACCAATTGATTTACACCTTAAGTCTCTCAGAAAAATGGGTGTGAAGATTAGCGAGCGCCACGGCGTCCTTGAATGTACGGCGGAAAAAGGACTTAAAGGGGCTCACATTGCATTATCCTTTCCAAGCGTAGGAGCTACAGAAAATATTATATTGGCAGCAGTTAAAGCCAAAGGAACAACTACTATTACGAATGCGGCAAGAGAGCCGGAAATTTCCGATTTGTGTGATTATCTTATATCCTGCGGTGCAAATATTTATGGTGCAGGTGAGGGAGTAATTACTATTGATGGCGTCGATACATTATTTTCAACTCAACATACGATTATTCCCGACCGTATTGTTGCAGCAACCCTAATGGCTGCAGCAGCAGCAACAGGTTCCGATATATGCCTTAAAGGCCTTATTCAAAGCCACTTGAATTCCATTATTCCAGCCTTTGAAGAAACAGGCTGTCAGGTAGAGTTTAAAAGAGGAGATATGCTTTTTAAAGCCCCTGAAAGGCTAAAGCCTATGGTACTTATTAGAACAATGCCGTACCCGGGATTTCCCACTGATGCCCAGGCACCTTTAATGGCAACGGCAACCTTGTGTAAAGGTACTTCTGTGTTTGTAGAAAATATATTTGAAAACAGATATAAGCACGTTGACGAGCTTGTACGCTTAGGCGCTAATATTAATGTTCAGGGTAAAGTAGCTGTAGTGACAGGAGTGGACTCCCTGTACGGTGCAGTAATTGAAGCACAGGATTTACGAGGTGCGGCAGGCTTGTTAGTGGCGGCATTAGCAGCAGACGGCACAACAGAAATCAGCGGTATTAATTATCTTGAAAGAGGATATGAGGACTTTGAGGTTGTATTAAGCAGTATTGGTGCAAGTATAAGAAAAATTTAGATAATTAAAATAAAGGAATTTTAAAGAAAGGGGGATGTAAATGGATGAGCAAAGACCTGTACGCAGGCGTAAACTTTCTCCTAAGGAACAGAAGGCACTTGAAAAGCAGAGAAAAAAGCAGTATGAAATAGACAGAAAAAAGGCCAAGGAAGAAGCCAAATATCGTGAAGAAGCTCGTAAAAGAGCGAGACAAAGAGGAGAAGACAGCCATATTGTGGTAACAATTCCTGCCGATATTCACGAAAGAAAAACCTCTTTTAAACCTAAAAAGTCAAGTAAAAAATCCATTCCTGACATTATCAGTGCAGAAACTGATAAGCGTGTAAGAGATTTATCCCCTACAGACCACTCTGACGGATATTATATAAATGAGGTTAAGGTTAGGCGTGAACAAGCTGAAAAGCAACATAAAAGGCGCAGAAAAAGTCAGCCAAAACCTATGTCCCCTAAGAAACGAAGAACAAGAAGAATTATTATTTCAACAGTAATTCTTGTTTTGGTTGTAGCAATCGGATTACTTTTGTCCTTTACAGTCTTATTTAAAACAGAAAATATTATTGTAAAAGGCAACAAGTATTATGAGGATGATACAATAATTCAGCTATCAGGTGTAACAGAAGGTGAAAATATCTTTTTGGCATCAATGTCAGGAGATACTAAGGTTATAAAAAGCAGCCTGCCATATGTAAAAAACGCTCATATTAATTTTCAAATACCTAATACAGTAGTAATTGATATTGTACACGAAAAACCTTATTATACATTAAAAAGCGGCGGTGAACTTTATCTTGTAAACAAAGAAGGACGAATTCTTGAAAAGGTTGAAAAGCGTAATAAAAAAATTATGCTTGTAACTGCACCTGAAATGAAAAATGTTGAAATAGGCGGCTATGTTGATTTTGACAGTAATAGAACCACAAACGCTTTGAAAACAATTTCTGAAAGTCTTGTGAAAAATAATTATAAGAATATCACAGCAATTAATGTTAAGAAAGTATCTAACATAACAATTACATACGATAAAAGAATTAAAATTAAGCTGGGATTGCCTGATGATATTGATTATAAAATCCGTACTGCTTTTACAATCATAAATGAAAAGCTGGATCCAAATCATTCCGGCAGAGTTAAAGGTGTACTGAATGTTTCCGAATGTAATACTACCAAAAAATCCTACTTTAAGGAGGGTTACGTTAAAGCAACTGAGTCGCAGCCAACAGAAACTACACAGCCTGCAACGAATCAGTTTGGATATGTAACTTACGAAACAACAGCAATCTATGCCACAGAAGACCCCGTATATTATGAAACTGAGCCAACAACCTACCGGACTTCTTATTATACTCCCGAAGAAACCGAGTAGACAACAACCGCTGTAACTTGGTAGTAAAAAGTTTCAAGAGATTATAAAAAGAGTGTTTTAGATACAATTTAGTATTTTGTATTTACTTTTTCGAAAAAATTTTGTAATTTATGTTTACTTTTTAACAAAAATATGGTACTTTATAATAGTGCAAACATACTTATGTGCAAATTATTTAAATATATAATTGAATTTCAAGGAGGACGTTTAATATGGCTTTCGCAGTAGAGATGGAAAGTGAGTATATGCCTGTAATAAAGGTTATAGGCGTCGGCGGCGGCGGCGGAAACGCAATTAACCGTATGGTTAAAATGGAGGTTAAGAACGTAGAGTTTATTGCAGTAAATACTGATGACCACGTTTTAAGACTTTCTAAAGCTTCACAAACAATTCAGATTGGTGAAAAATTAACAAAAGGAAAGGGTGCAGGCTCACAGCCTGAAATCGGACAGAAGGCAGCAGAAGAAAGCAGAGAAGAAATCGCAGCTTTACTTAAGGATACAGATATGGTATTCGTAACAGCCGGTATGGGCGGCGGCACAGGTACAGGAGCAGCTCCGGTTGTAGCAAAGATTGCAAAGGATATGGGTATTCTTACAGCAGCTGTAGTAACAAAGCCATTTGCGTTTGAGGGCAAACGTCGTATGGCACAGGCTGAGCAGGGTATTCAGGAGCTTGCTGCTTGTGTTGATTCTTTAATCATTGTTCCTAATGAGAGATTAAAATATGTATCAGATACTCCGATAACACTTCAGAACGCCTTTGCAATTGCTGATGACGTTCTCCGTCAAGGTGTTCAGAGTATCTCAGATTTAATTCTTGTTCCGGGTATGGTAAATCTTGACTTTGCTGACGTAACTTCCGTTATGAAGGATGCCGGCTATGCTCATATGGGTATGGGATTTGCTACAGGCAAAGATAAGGCTACAGAGGCTGCTGATTCAGCAGTTTCAAGTCCCTTACTGGAAACATCAATTGACGGTGCAAAGGGTGTTATTATTAATATCACAGCGTCACCTGATATTACGCTTGATGAAATTGACGCTGCTTCCACAATGATTAAGAACAAAGTGTCTGAGGATGCAAACATTATCTGGGGTGCTGTTATTGACGAAAATATGGAAGATTCTATAAATGTAACAGTAATTGCTACCGGGTTTAATGCTGATGGCAAGACTACTTCGTCTGATGACGATAACGTAATTGCAGAAAATACAGATACTAAGGATAAAACAGAAGAGGACGAGGACGATACTTTTTACGATATTATGTCAATCTTCAATAAGTAAAATTTACATAAAATTTTTAACAATTTTAATCAGCTCCGTTTTGTACGGAGCTGATTTTTTATGTTTTATATTAATGAAAAAACACCCTCTATCCTGAGATAAAGAGTGCCGAAATTTATTCTTCCATTTGTTTACCGAGAAAAGCCGCAGCACTTTGTGCCAGCTTTACTTCTGTTTCAGAAGGTGCCTGATTGGTTTCGTTTTTCAACATAACTACAGCACCGGTAACATCTCCTGCTGCAATAATAGGGTAAATTACAGCTGCATTGTGTTCAATGCCTTCAACAGGCTGTACCTCATTTACATTGTTTCCCGAAGCCTGATAGCTTTTGCGGTTTTCAATATAGTTTTCCAAAGTGTTTGTAATTCTTCTTTCCAGAAACTCACGCTTTGAAACACCTGCTGCAGCAATAACGTGATCTCTGTCACAGATAATAGTAGGCAAGCTGCTTATTCTTGACAGTACGTCAGCGTACTGTCCTGCAAAAACAGACATTTCGCCTACCGGAGAATATTTCTTAAAAATAACCTCACCGTCAGTTGCGGTGTAAATTTCCAGAGGGTCACCCTCACGAATACGAAGGGTTCTGCGAATTTCCTTAGGGATAACCACTCTGCCTAAGTCGTCAATTCTTCTTACTATTCCTGTTGCTTTCATTATATAAACTCCCTTAACATTTTAATTAAGCAAAATTATTGTTTGATTTGTGGAAAGGTTTATACAAAAACAAAAGAAAAATTTACTGAAAAACTCTTGTAAATTTTTGGATTTGTAAGAGCAAATTAAGGAGAAGCTATGGATTATTTTGTTCTGATTTAAGTGTTGCATTAATGATATGCTCCTTTATAATTGCAGTAGCTTTTCCTATTGTACTTTTAGAAAGAAAATTTAAACAATAAACATTAAAACTTAATAAATAACAAAAATCCTCCGAGATTTTTCGGAGGATTTTGCTTGTATGACGGGCATATCAATGCTCTTTGGTGAAAATCCACCGAGGCGTAGTTGCCGACGAACTCAATAGCGACTCCCAAGG
>CAYRTG010000042.1:0-11692 GCA_964427365.1 uncultured Ruminococcus sp.
CTGAATTTTGCACGGTAGTAGAACCTGTTAGTTTTGATTTTGGAGATTTGGATTTTGACAGCGCTATCCTTGACCTTGAGAATGAAAAAGGACAGGGCATCGTGAGTTTCATATTCTCGTTTTGCACGGAATCCGGCTGTGTTGTATAACAACTATCCAATTCATCTTGGTAAATCATATTTTCTCACCTCCTTCTTTGTAACTACAAACAATACCTAATAATAAATTGAACAACCCCGATAGACATTACGTCTATCGGGGTTGTTCTTTTAAAAATGTTATGGTGCACCTGACAGGACTTGAACCTGCACCTTCGTGAAAAGATATGGACCTGAACCATACGCGTCTGCCAGTTCCGCCACAGGTGCGTTTATTAAATTAAAAGTGGAAAATTGAAAATGGAAAATTATTGGTTTTTGACATTTTAATAATATATACCAAAATTTTTTCAATTCTCCACAGAAGTGGTGTGCTCTGAATCATACGCATGTTCCGTTATGAAATATAGTCGTCTCAGTTCGTGCCTAAAGACGCTTCTGATACTCCTTATTTCACACATCGGATTAGCTCCCTTTTCCTGCCACCGGCAGCGGTCACCATCCTACCAATTCCACCATATTCGCATATTAAATTGCAAGTCAAAACCTACATTTGATATTATATCAAAATGCAGATTTTTTGTCAATTATCATTAGAAATTTTAAATGTTGAATATTTGCCTAAATCACATAGAGTTATTTCGTGACCGTGAAGTCTTGTGCTTAGAGGCGCAAGCTCCATATAATCGCCATAATGATTAGTAAGATATTCCTTATATTTTGCGGGAACAGGCAGCTTATATCCCTCAAAATCAACTCTGATTTCATTATCAAGGAATGTTTTGTCAAAACCGCCTTTATCTACGCTTTTACCCATACCGTCATAAAAATACTTAGCTTTCTTTTTGTGTTTAAACATTTCAAGTGTCCACAAAAGCATTTTCATAGAAAACCTAAGAGGAAATATGTTTTTAAGGAAGTTGCAAATTGCAGATTGCAACTTTTTACCATTATAAACTTTTCTGTGATTCCATTTATTAAACACCATAGCAAGCCAAAAAAGAGTTAGCTGACTGTGAATTTTTTGCCCCAGCTTTGAATTAGCAGTTTTATCGTGACAGAAAATATCTAAAGAAAAGCCGTTTTCTGTATTCTTATGATACTTTGAAAAGTCGGTGGAAAATACAGTATTAGTTAGTCTTAGCTTTGCGTAGCAGTAAAAGTAATTTTTATCCTTTTTTGGATCTTGCAAAATTACACCCTCAGGCAATTCTTCAGCAGCAACCTTAAGTAATTTATCATAATTTTCTCTGTCCAGCATAATGTCAACATCATCGTCCCAAGGGATAAAGCCCTTATGCCTTGCAGCACCTAACAATGTACCTCCGCCAAGGTAATAGGTGATGTTGTGTTTTTTGCAGATTCTGTCAACTTCAAGAAGATAACCCAAAAGTATTTGCTGAATAGCGTCAAGCCTGCCCTGATGTTCGTGAGGGAATTTAAGGCTTTCCTGATTTTCCATATAGCTTAATACACACAGCTCCAAAGCTGTCTGCAAATCTATCATAGTCTTAAATCCGGCAAATTCCAGCTTGCCGCAATTCAGTTCATTGCCTTCAAAAAAGCCCTCTTCTGTAGTAGTGATTATCGCCTTGGAACCATAAATATCGTGAAGCATAGCACAAAGACTGCCTGTGGAAACTGTACAATTACTGCTGCCAACATTATAAACACCTTTAAGGTTACACTTAATTGCGTATAAAACAGCATTGAAAACATCGCTTAAATATATAAAAGTAATTTTATTTGCGGTGCTGTGTACAATAACTTCCTTGCCTTCAGCTACTGCCTTAAATACATTATCAAGCCCGTTGTAAATATTGCTGCAAGCTCCTAAAACTATACCTGTACGCAATATAACAGAATTTAGCCCGTACTGTGCAGCTAATTTTACAAAATTGCTTTCAAGAGCCCTCATAAGTTGTAAAGGTAAATTATCAATGCCGGCAGTTCCTAATTCCATTTCTGAAAATGCACGAAACTTGTTTTCAGCTTTGCCGTAAACTCTTGAGTCGGAAAGCATTATAATTTTTTCTGATTTTTTGTTATGTGCAAGCTCCATTACTTTTTCAAGGGCAGATGTTTCCTTTACGAATGTATCAAAGGAATTTTTAATTTTAGTACCGCATAAGCCTGTGTAAATTACTAAATCTACCTTTTGTTTAACAGTATTTATTCTTAAACTGTCAGCATAGAAAAAGTCTTCACGGTTCATAACTTCGGGGAAAAAACTGCTTTCAATCTTAGAATCCACACTTGCAAAGATAACATTTGAATTCAGATTGAGTTTGTCATTCAGATTAAGAATTGTATAAGCAAAGCATAGCCCGATTTCGTGACCTAATATAAGTACATTTTTGTTTTTTAAATTTTCCGGTTTAAGCTCAAAATAATCTTCATATTTCATTCCGGGTGTTGAAGCCCAGTCAGCCTGAAATACATTAAGTATATTTTTCATCAGCATTGTTTTCACCTGCCTAATTTGTAATTATTTATAATAGCAGCGATTCTTTTATATCCATTTTTCAAGTCAACCATTGGCTTGAATCCAAGTGCTTTGAGTTTGTCTGTATTAAGGATGTATTGTGTTGCTTCCATAGAAGAAACAATATCATTATCAAGCTTTACAACGGCATCATTATTTGCAATTTCAGAAATAATGCTTTGCAATTCATTATTTGAGGCAACGCTGTTGTCAGAGGCAATGTTGTAAACTTCACCGCGCTTTCCGTTAAAAAGAACTGTCAGCAAAGCTCTTGCAAAATCGGTAACATAGCAATAACTGTTTATTTTACTTTTTGTATTTGCATTTAAAGATACAGAAACAGGATCATCAATATTTTCATCAAAAAGCCTGTATAGAGGATGTTCCCTTTCCAGAGGAATGCCGTAATCTATAGCGCTTCTTGTAATCATAATATTCAAATTTTCGGCTTTAGCAAAATTTATTGCAACACATTCAGCCATTCTAAGGTTTTGTATATTACTGCTTTTTGGGTCAGCTAAGTCAATATAACCTAAATCATTTTCATATATTTCACTTTTGCCGTTGTAAACAGTACCATATATTAACATATTGGAATTAATAACTGTTGATATAGTATTGTTAGCCTTAATATATTCCAGTAAATTAGTAATAGTTTCATTATTATTAAGGCTGAAATTGTTGTGTATAATATAATCAGCCTTATAACTGCCAAAATTATTATAGGTTTTGCTTATTACAAAATCAATATCCTGTCGAGATGTTAGATCTGCGTATTTTTCCATAAGATTTTTTTCTTTGTCAACAGCAATTACCTTAATACCGCTTTTATTTATGTCATTATAAATAAGTAGGGCGCAGGCAATGTAATAACCTACTAATTCACCTGCACCTGTAATAAGAACTGTTTTATTTTTAAAGCGATCGAAATCCATACCACCTTCAGTGATACTTATTATGTCCCTATATAAATATGGATTTATCAGATTTGCAACCTTGTTTTCCATACAAAACTCCTAAGTTAAAAATTATACCGACGTTTCCGCCGGCATATATAGTTATCAATAGTTTGTGTAATGTTCTTTTCTGTAATTATCTAAATCCAGCTGATACTGCTGAAAATCAGCTTTTAAATTTTTAAGCTTTTCAATATTTTTATTCAGTTTTTTATTAAGAAGCTGAACATCTCCGTCAGTACCTTTAATCATATTTTCAAATTTTTCTATACGAGCTGTAACCTTTTGAATCTGCATAGATCTTTTATCAACCAAATAAACAAGATTTGTTTCCTCTGTAGGACCGTCAAAAACAACCTGACCTTTTTTAAGATAAATAGAGCGTGGGCAGATTTCCATAACAGAAGTGGGATTATGACTTACATAAAGAACAGTAACGTCAGAATCCTGAATAACCTCTTTAATCTTGTTTTTGCATTTGATTCTGAAGGCAGCGTCACCAACGGACAGAGCTTCATCAACAACCAAAATGTCCGGGGAAATATTTACGTTAATTGAAAAGCCAAGACGCATTTTCATACCGCTTGAGTAAGTCCTCACAGGCTGGTCGATATAATCTCCAAGCTCTGCAAAATCCACTACCTTTTCTTCAATAATTTTAATTTCTTCATCATTAAGTCCTAAAATATATCCCTTAAGATAAATATTTTGTCTTCCGGTCATTTCAAGTGAAAAGCCTGCTGTAAGTTCCAGTAAAGCAGCAACCATACCTTTCACTTCAACATTTCCGTGGTCAGGAAAGGTAACTCCCGTAATAGTTTTCAGCATTGTAGATTTTCCGGAACCGTTGTCACCCATTATGCCAACAGCTTCTCCCTTGCGAATTTCCAAATTAACGTGGTCCAGAGCGTGGTGGATAATAGGATGACGTGGTTTAAAGAATAAGGCTCTGAAGCGCTCCTGATCATTTCTATACAGCGTGTAGGTTTTGCAAACATCATTGAACTTAATTATTACTTCAGAGTTTTCGTCTGCAATCTTTAAATCTCTTATACCTTCTAATTGGCTCATATGTTACTCCTTATAATACATCAGGTATTTTTTTTCTTAGTCGGTTATAATTGAAAACACCTAAGAAGAACACTATTACGAATTCAGCCAAAAAAATTACCAGTTCAGTTTTATATTCAAAAAAAGGTCTATTGTAAAGGAAGCAATTCCTGTATCCGTTTACAAAGAAATTTATAGGGTTAAAAAGCATAATAGTATCCAAGGGCTGAGGCAAATCATAGGAATTATAAATAATACCTGAAAGCCAGAACACACCTGTCATAAATGAAATAACAGCATTTTCAAAGTCGGGGCTGAAAGCACTCATAGGTGCTGTACTCCAAGAAAGGAATACAAAAAACAGAAACATAATAGGCATATAGAAAAACACCTGAAGATTATACCAGCTTGGACCCCATGCAAAGAAAACGAATATATACATTAAAGCTGTAAGAATTAAATGAATAAAAAGACGAGATAGAGCCGTGTAGGTCATAATAGTGGAAACAGGAAAGTTGACTTTAGTAACAAATTGCTTGTTCGTTCTGATTGTTTTTGAGCCATGGGTAATGCTTTCCGATATATAAAACCATGGGACAAGACCAACCAGCATAAATAAAAATCGAGTGAAATGTAGTTCAGTTCCGTTAATAGTAACAGCAACTTGTCCCATCTTTTTTATACCTACTGAAAAAGCAAACCAATAAACAAATAATTGAAAGGAAGGTTTTACTACAGCCCATAAGGGACCGAGAGCAGAACCTTTATATGTTTTAATAAGTTCTATTTTAGCAAGCTTAAAAATCTGCTTTCCAAAGCCTTTATGTTCGCTAATGATATTACCTAAAAAAATTACCATCGCCTCCATACCATTGCAAATAATAAAGTTATTATTCCAAATAACGGAAATTTACTATTATATTATATAACTTTTTTTATATTTGTCAATTTATATATTTATACAAATATTAGTGTAAAACTGAAATTTGTTTGTATTTCTGCAAATCGGAACAATACATAAGGTATTTTTATGTTCGAGTTTGTGTATTACTATTGCATTTTTCATAAGAATAATATATAATAATAAGCAAAGCTATTCCTAGTATTGTTTGATAATTTTACTAAAATATTTGTATTAGTTATATTTGTAATAGTTATATTTTATTTCGGCTGTTCATAATTCTTTATTTGAAATATGCAGTATAGCTTTTTTACGAACGTTCTATGTCAATCAAAAATAAGCAAAGGATGATTAATTGTGGATAATAATGCAATGTTTAAATTAAGCTACGGTTTGTTTGTTTTGACTGCAAGGGATGGCGAGAAAGATAATGGTTGTATAATCAATACTGCAATTCAGGCAGCTTCTTCGCCAAATCAATTGAGTATATGTGTGAATAAGTCAAATTACACCCATGATATGATTATGAGAACCGGTGTATTTACGGTATCGGTTATTAGTCGTATGGCTGATTTTGATTTATTTAAACATTTTGGATTTCAGTCAGGAAAAGACGTAAATAAATTCAGCCATTTTGAAAAATGTAAGCGTGGAGCTAATGGCGTATTTTACATTACAGAAGGCGTTAATGCATATATTTCCGTTAAGGTAGATAAAAAAGTAGATTTAGACTCCCATACCATGTTTATCGGAGAGATAACTGATATGGAAGTATTGAGTGATAATCTTTCTGCAACATACGAATATTATCATAACTATATCAAACCTAAGCCACAATCAGTAGGAAAAACGAAGGATGGTAAGACCATATGGCGTTGTACAATATGTGGATATGAATATGTCGGAGAGGAATTACCGGAAGATTTTATTTGTCCTCTTTGTAAGCATCCTGCCTCTGATTTTGAAAAAGTAATTATATAAATGGAGGAAACAGAAATGAAAACAAACAACAAATATGCCGGAACACAGACTGAAAAGAATTTGCTGGAAGCATTTTCAGGTGAATCGCAGGCAAGAAACAAATATACCTACTTTGCGTCTGTAGCAAAAAAGGAAGGTTATGAGCAGATGGCCGCACTATTCATCAAGACCGCAGATAATGAGAAAGAACATGCAAAGATGTGGTTTAAAGAACTTGACGGTATCGGAGATACTGCGGCAAATCTTGAAGCAGCTGCAGAAGGCGAAAACTACGAATGGACTGATATGTATGACGGTTTTGCAAAGACTGCTGATGAAGAGGGATTTTCGGAGCTTGCTGCAAAATTCAGAGCAGTAGCTGAAATTGAAAAGCATCATGAAGAAAGATATCGTGCACTTCTTAAGAACATTGAAACTGCACAGGTGTTTGAAAGATCTGAGGTTAAGGTTTGGGAATGCAGAAATTGCGGTCATATTGTAGTTGGAACGAAATCTCCGCAAGTATGTCCGGTATGTAATCACCCTCAGTCATTCTTTGAAATTCATGCAGAAAACTATTAAATAAAATATTTAATTTGTAAAATGCAGTCTTAACAGATTGTAAAAAATATAAAAAATAATAATTTAGGAGGAATATTAAATGGCAAAATGGGTATGTCCTGTGTGTGGCTATGTACATGAAGGAGATACAGCACCCGCTGAGTGTCCTGTATGTCATGTAAGCGGCGAAAAGTTTAAGAAAGTTGAAGGAGAGCTTGCTCTTGCAGCAGAGCACGAGTTTGGTGTTTATGCTAAAACTGTAAAGAATAATCCTGACATCAGCGAGGAAGATAAGAAGTATATTTTTGAGCAGCTTAAGGCTAATTTTGACGGCGAGTGTTCAGAAGTTGGTATGTACCTATGTATGGCTAGAGTCGCTCATCGTGAAGGCTATCCTGAAGTTGGTCTTTATTGGGAAAAGGCAGCTTATGAAGAGGCAGAGCATGCATCAAAATTTGCTGAAATGCTTGGTTCTGAATTAGAAGCAAAGATGACAGATTCTACAAAGGATAATCTTGCTTGGAGAGTAGATTGTGAGTTTGGTGCAACAGCAGGTAAATTTGACCTTGCTAAATGTGCAAAGAAGAATAACCTTGACGCAATCCACGATACAGTTCATGAAATGGCTCGTGATGAAGCAAGACACGGCAAGGCTCTTAAGGGCTTACTTGAAAGATACTTTGGTTAATCAAATCTAAGCAAATAGGGAAATTTTGAGGAAACAGTAATAAACTGTTTCGCAATTCAATATTTTTTATTATTTATAACCGTCTTGTACTGCAACTACAGGGCGGTTATTTCTCTCGTTTGTAAAAGTGTAGTTGATTTTTAACATTAATTGTGATATATTGAATTGTAAGTTATTGTTTTCAAAGGAGTAAATTTATGAAAATTAAAGAAAAGATGATTTCATATGTGTTATCAGCAGCCATGCTTATATCTGTTGTAGGTGTGGGAGATTTAACTGTATCAGCTAAAGAACAGTTAGTATCTGAAAATAGTAGCAATATTTCAGCAGATAAAACAGATAATGCATCTGAAAAAAGCAAAAATTATGTTGACGGTGAGGCTGTAATTCTGATTGATGATACTAACGTAGTTTCATCCGGTGATGACTTGTCAGACCGTATTGACGTTGCAGGTGATATTCAGGTTGAAGATGTTGAAAACTTTACAGGAAAAGGAAATAATTTTTCGGTAGCAACAGTATCATCTGACAATTTGTCAACAGAAGAGCTTGTGAATGACCTTAATAAAAGTGATGAAATTAAAATAGCTGAACCTAACTACATATATAAAGCGTTTAATATTTCAAATGATACATACAGTGGCTACCAATGGCACTTAGATAATAATGGTAACAATAATGGTACTGTAGGTGCTGATATTAACCCTGAAACTGTATGGGATATGAAAACTCCTGCACAGGATAAGGAACAGGTAGTGGCTGTTCTTGACACAGGTGTTGAGTATACTCATCCGGATTTAAAGGATAAAATGTGGGTTAATCCATATAAAAATAAACTCGGCGGTAATTATGGCTTTGACTTTACCGGTACAAACGAGGATTGCCTTCCTATGGATAATAACGGACATGGTACTCACTGTGCCGGTACTATTGCTGCAAATCAGAATAACAATCTGGGTATTGCAGGGATAAGTCAAAACACAAAGATTATGGCTCTTAAGTGGCTTGATGACGAAGGATACGGAGAGCTTGATGATGTTATTGCCGCATACAACTATGTTTACAAAGCAATGAAGCTTGGAGTAAACGTTGTTGCCATAAACAACTCTTGGGGCGGTTATAGTAATTCTATAATCCTCCTTGACCTTATTAATAAGGTCGGTGAATTAGGTGCAGTATCTGTTTGTGCTGCCGGTAATGAAAGTCAGAACCTTGATGAGGAGTTTGTTAATGAAGATTACTATATTGATTGGGAAGAATTTTATGCAATGGAAGAAGATGAAATTCCAAACCCAAGCAATCGTGTATATCCTGCCTCTTATGAAAGTGATTATATTGTGGCAGTTGCTGCAACAGACGAAACAGGTGATGTAGCAAATTACTCAAACTACGGCAAAGAAACAGTTAGGGTAGCTGCACCGGGAACAAATATACTATCAACTTATAATGAAAATGTATTTAACCCTGTAATATATAGCAATGGTGAAAAAACATCTCAGTATTTTACAAAGGATTTTAATTCTAAAATAGAATCAGTAAATGATAATGCAACCATAAGTGTAAAGGAAACAAATTCAAATTACTTTACAGATACAACCGGAGATAAAACATCATTGGAAATCACAGTAGAAAATGCGCAGTATGGCGGAGTTTACGGAGTTTCTATTCCATACACAGCAGAGGATAGTGAACAGGAACCCTATATTAGTGCAATGGCAAAAATCATTAATGCACCGGCGCTTAGTGAAGATGACGAAGAAATTTCTCAAATGCTTGGTATGTATAATGAGATAGATATACTTGACTTGCCGGCAGATAAAAATCCAACTACTGTTACAACGATGGAGAGCTATTTGTTGTTCTCATCTCCCAGCGAAGCATGGGATCATATTTGCGGAAAAACATACAACAAAAAATCAGGAGAAAGAAAGATAACCATATTATTTACTTGTCTATTTGATGGTGACTATACATTTGCAGTAGATGGAATCGGACTTTCAAAGGGTACCAAGGGAGAAGAAAAAACCTTTGGTCAATACGAATTTATGAGCGGTACATCTGCGGCAGCTCCTATTGTTACAGGTGAAGCTGCATTGTTAAAAGAAAAGTATCCTGATTTGACAGCCGAGCAAATCGTAGAGAAAATCAATGGCAGCGTAACTCAGGCTGAAAAATACGACAAATACGTCAAAACATCAGGTTTTATTGACCTTTCAAAGATTAATAATCCTGTTCCGGTAATCAATTCGGTTAATTACACTACTGACGGTATTTTGATAATTAACGGTGCAAATCTTAAAGATTCAAAGCTAAACATAAATGATAAAAATATAACGGTTTTGGAATCTACTGACACAAGTATAAAAACCGATAAGTTAAATCTTAATTCTAATGTAGAATTAAAGCTCACAGCACCTAACGGCTACGCTTTGTATGAGAAGATTTTAATTTCAGGAACAAAATATAACAAACTTTCAGTATCCGATGTATATTTTGACAATTACTCAATGGCTTCTGACGGTGAAAACATTTATGTAGTTGATTCTTACGGTAATGTTAATGAGTATGACGGAAACGGTAAGGATAATTATGATGAAGACAGCGAGGATTATTATGATATGGACTCATCATCACAGCTGGATAATCATTTCAAGTCTGTAATCGGGTCAGCAAACCACAGCTATGAAATAAGAAATGTAATGTATTATAACGGATGTATTTACTTTATAGCAAAGCTGAAATTGTTATCTATGTATAATGATGATTTTTATTTCAGCCAGTCGGTAATTGTAAAAGTTGATATTAACAAAGATAAGTATTATTTTATAAATATTAACGATGATTTAGATGGAGCGTCAATTGGTATCTTAAATGGTACACTATATCTTATAGGCGGATATAGCTATTCTAACGAAAACCTTTTAACTAAGGTATATAAATACAGTTCAGGAAAATGGGTTGAAGCACCGGCACTCCCAACTGCAAGAGCATTAGGCAAATGTATTCAGGTAAATAACAGTCAGCTTGTATATACACTTGGTACTGATGGTACAGATAATATGCCAACGAACCTGATTTTTGATGGTAAATCTTGGAAAGAAAGCGAAAAACAGCTTATAACTAAAAAATCCAATACATATAAATTTAACGATAAAAAATATACATACTATGAAGGCGGAGCAGATTTAGTATCAGGAGGTATTCTATATACAGGCATATTGTACGAGGGATACGGCGATACTGTAAAATATTCTGTAAGCAAGGACGAATATACTCATTGTAACAATTATTATATGAGTAAAAATACTGATATAATCCGCGGCTTGGTAGTAAATAATAATTATTTTGGTACAGCCTGTGAAATTTACACAAATACTGAGGAGGATTATTTCGGAAACTCTCTATACAGCGAAACCGGCTATTTCAGTATAGGATATGGATTTGGCGTTGCTAGCGGTATGTATAATGTTAAGGTGAACGCTGAGCATGGTAAAGTTACCGGAGCCGGAAATTACTATCCGGGTGAAACTGTAGTTATTAATGCAAAAGCAAAGAGCGGATATAAGGTTAAGTCAATTACGGTAAACGGCAAAACCTATAACAAAAACAACATATCATTTAAGATAACAAAGAACACTTCGGTAAAAGTAAATTATACGCCTTTGGTAAAATCAATTAAACTGAATGTAAAAAAGAAAACAATGAAAGTAGGCAAAACTCTAAAGTTAAAAGCTACTGTAAAGGCTTCAAAAGGCGCTGATAAAAAGCTAACCTGGAGCAAGTCAAATTCCAAGGTTGCAACAATGAAAAAGAAAAATAATAATACAGTAAAAATCACAGCAAAGAAAAAGGGAAAAATAGTTATTGCCGTAAAGTCAACGGACGGCTCTAAGAAGTCGGCAAAATGTACAATCAAAGTAAAATAACTTGTAGCTTATAATTTGATTAATACAAATTATACAATAAAATTTCACCGCCTTTTTAGAAGATAAT
>CAYRTG010000043.1:0-11571 GCA_964427365.1 uncultured Ruminococcus sp.
TATATTTATTTTATGTTGACTTTTATAGTATAAATTAATATAATCTATAATAATGTAATCTATGTTGTGTTGCGATAATATTGTATGGGGGTAGATAAATGAAACAGAAACTGAACAATACAATTGTGTCACTAAAAGACATATATGTAGAGTTTGACGGAGAAGTAATATTAAACCATATAGACCTTGATATTAAGGACAAGGAATTTGTTACAATTCTTGGACCAAGCGGCTGCGGTAAAACTACCACTTTAAGAATTATCGGCGGATTTTTGGAGCCGCAGGGAGGCGAAATTTTCTTTGACGGAAAAAAAATTAACGGACTTCCTCCTCATAAAAGAAATGTAAATACCGTCTTTCAGAAGTATTCCTTGTTTCCGCATTTAAATGTATTTGAAAATATAGCCTTTGGTATGAGGATTAAAAAGATACCAAAGGATGAAATTAAAAGGCGGGTAAAAGAAATGCTTGCAATTGTAGATTTAAAGGGCTACGAAAAGCGCAGTATTTCCAAGCTTTCCGGCGGTCAGCAACAACGTGTGGCAATTGCAAGAGCGTTAGTATGCGACCCAAAGGTGCTTTTGCTTGATGAGCCTTTAGGAGCTCTTGACCTAAAGCTTCGAAAAAATATGCAGTGGGAGCTAAAGCAGATTCAGCAAAAGACAAACACAACGTTTATATATGTAACTCACGATCAGGAAGAAGCTTTAACAATGTCTGATACTGTTGTTGTAATGAACAATGGTGTAATAGAGCAGATTGGCAGTCCTGCTGATGTTTATAATGAGCCTGTAAATGCCTTTGTGGCAGATTTTATCGGTGAGGCAAATATTCTTAACGGTATAATGATTGACGACTGTAGGGTAAGAGTTTTGGGAGTAGAACTTGAATGTGTTGATAAAGGATTTGGACAGAACACTCCTGTTGATATTGTTATACGCCCTGAGGATATTGAAGTAGTAGAACCTGATGAGTCACCGCTTTCAGGCATTGTAACCGATGTTGTTTTCAAAGGTGTGCATTATGAAATTACTGTAATGTGCGACAATTGTGAATGGATAATCCACTCTACCGAAAGTTCAGAGGTTGGACGAAAAATCGGAATGAAGGTAATACCTTTTAATATTCAGATTATGAATAAGCTCTTTGAAAAACCATATAACAGCGTTACTGCAAAGGTAGTATATGCTGATGAAGAAGCTAAAACTATTGAAATTGAAATTGAAGACAGTAAAATTGATATTCAAGGACAGTATTTTAGGCAGGGAACAGTTCTTGATATTATACTCCCCCCGACAGCATTGTCAATTGCCGGCGATGGTGTAGGCGATCTTGATGACGTGTATATTGAGTCTGTAATATTCAAAGGTGAGCATAACGAAATTATACTGGAGTCTGATAACCAAAAATGGCTTATGCAGAGTGATCAGGATGAACAGGTTGCAACCTATGTGCCTGTTAAGTTTGATTTCAGCAAAGCAAGATTTCGGGTAGCGGAAGGCGAAAGCCTATGAAATTGCGCAGACCATCATTACCATACATAGGCTGGATGGTAGTGTTTACACTAATCCCTGTTTTTCTAATAGCATTTTACGCATTTACAGATTCCAATGGCTCATTTTCACTTGAGGCTTTTGGCAAAGCCTTTGGTTATATGAACGTATTTGGAAACAGCTTGTGGATAGCTTTTATATCCACATTAATATGCCTTGTTATTGCATATCCGTTAAGTTACATAATAAGTCGTCAAAATGAAAAAGTACAGAATATAATCACTATGCTTATTATGATTCCTATGTGGATGAACTTTCTGCTTAGAATTTATGCTTGGGTTATGCTTTTACAGGACAACGGTCCTATTGATACATTACTGTCTTTTTTTGGTATTAATGTGACCCTGCTTCATAACAAAGGAGCTGTTATTCTGGGTATGGTATATGAATACTTGCCTTTTATGGTACTGCCTCTTTGTACAGTAATGTCAAAGATTGATAACCGTCTTATTGAAGCTGCACAAGACTTAGGCGCAAGCAAAGGCAAGGTTATGAGAAAAGTAATATTCCCCTTAAGTGTTCCCGGAATTGTTTCGGGAATAACAATGGTATTTGTACCTGCGGCAAGTACATTCCTTGTTTCCCAGTATTTGGGCGGCACAAACGATATAATGATAGGCGACATAATAGACCGGATTTTCTGGAGCGACCAAAACACCGGTTCTGCAATAGCTCTTGTGCTTATGGTGTCCATCCTGGTATTCCTTATTATTCTTAATTTTTTTGGAGATGAGGAGGCAATTTCAGGGTGAAAAAGTCACATAAGTTATATACAGCATTAATTTTTCTTTTTATGTATTTGCCTATATTTGTGTTGATATTGTTCAGCTTTAACGATGGCAAAACTACTGTATGGAAAGGTTTTACCCTTGATTGGTATGCTGATCTTTTCAAAGATGAACTAATAATGAATGCATTGTGGAACACGCTTCTTGTTGCAATTATTGCTTCTTGTGTAGCCGCTGTACTTGGTACCGCAGCGGCAATAGGAATCAATAATTTCAAAGGAAAAAAACGTGTGATAATTCAAAATGTAAGCAATATTTCTATTCTTACTCCGGATATTGTAACAGGTGTATCCCTTATGCTTATGTTTTCAATAGCAGGAGCTGCATTTCATTTTCAGATGGGCTTTTGGACAGTCCTTTTAGCCCATATCAGCTTTTGTACACCCTATGTTGTACTAAGCGTTTTGCCAAGACTCAGAAGGATGGATTATTCTGTATATGAAGCAGCTCTTGACTTGGGTTGCAGTCAATGGCAGGCATTTTACAAGGTTGTAATACACGAGCTTATGCCGGGTATTTTTACGGGATTTTTAATGAGCTTTACATTTTCTCTTGATGATTTTGTAATTACATATTTTACAAGAGGCTCAAACTTTCAAACTTTACCGATACAGATATATACTATGACTCATCAGCGTATATCTCCTAAGATAAATGCTCTGTCTGCTTTAATGTTTGTTGTAGTTGTAATTATTATGCTGATAATTAACTTTAAAGATATGAGCAAGAAAAATACTGCAAAAAAAACAGGCAAGCCCTATAAAAAGTATATTGCCGTTGGTTTGGCTATAGTCATACTATTCACAGGTGTTGTTACTCTGTTAACCTGTAACTCTACAAGAAAAAAGGATGCTGATACCGGCACGTTAGCCGTTAATCCACAGGTGCTCCAAAAAGCTGTGGAAAAAGGCTCTATTAATGTTTACAACTGGGGTGAATATATATCTGACGGAAGCGAAGATTACTTAAATGTTATAGAAGAATTTGAAAAAAAATATAATATAAAGGTAAATTATTCTACATATGAAACCAACGAACAGCTCTACAATATATTATCTAACACTAACTCATCCTATGATGTGGTTATTCCATCAGATTATATGGTTCAAAAGCTTATAAAGGAAAATCTTGTCCAAAAGCTTGATTTTACAAATATTCCTAATTTTAAGGGAGTTATGGAACAATTCAAAAATATGGAATATGATCCTACCAATGAATATTCCGTACCTTACCAATGGGGTGTTGTAGGAATGGTTTACAACAAAAAAATGGTAAAGAAAAAGCCTGATAGCTGGGAGGATTTGTGGAATAAGGATTTAGCAGGTTCAATTCTTCAGTTTAACAACAGTCGTGACGCATATGCAATTGCAATGCAGCTTATCGGAATTAACCCCAATTCTTTTACAAAAGAGGATGTGGATAAGGCAACGAAAAAGTTAAAGGAACAAAAGCCTTTAGTAAAAAAATACGTAATGGATCAGGTTTTTATGGAAATGGAAAACAATCAATCTGCAATTGCTCCTTACTATGCAGGCGACATTACAGTGATGATGAAAAACAACGAAGATCTTGATTGTGCATTGCCAAAGGAAGGCTCAAACCTTTATGTTGACGCTATGTGTGTTCCAAAGTCTGCACAAAACAAAGAAGGTGCTGAGCTATTCATTAATTTTATGACAAGTGCAGAAATTTCAAAAGCAAATACAGATTACATCGCATATGCAACGCCGGTACAGGGAGCATATGAATTAATGGATGATGAAGTTAAGAACAACCCTTTAGTTTATCCGTCTAAAGAATATCTGAACAAGTGCTACACATTTAATGATATAGACAAGGAAACCTATTCATATATGCAGGAACAGTTTGTTAAGCTGATGTCATAATATAATAATGGAAAAATTCCTTACCTTATTTGGTGTGAAATTTTATATAAATTAAAGCTCTTGGTTAATAAAACCAAGAGCTTTTCGCTATTCAATATTTTTAAGCTGTTCGCTGTATTCCTGATAAAGCTTGTTTGAGATTGACATCTTGAGAATTATATTATTCACGGTTTTGTCAAGACCGCTGTTTTCTCTGTAGTCAGCAGGATATATGTAATCAACTCTGTGCTTTTTTAAAAGCTCCTTAACTTTATCATCGAGCTGTTGATAAACTGCAATGGATTTGCCGCCGTAGCTTTGCATCATTTTCATACAAGGCACATCAGAAAGCCCGTCCCCAATGTAAATCATATTTTCAAAGGAAATACGTTTGCTGTCATCAGGCATACTTTTGTTTAAATCAGTATCATTTGATACATCAAGAACGCCTTTGTTAATACGGTAAACAAACTGCGTTTTATTTGTGTAATTAACAGCGGTTTTAGGCCATATAGCATTTCCTTCTTTATCATAAAGATATTCAGAAGCAAATATATTTTTGAACTCGCCGCTGATGACTGTACCATCGATAATTTCCTTCATACCTGATGAAATCACATAATGCTCAATAATTACGCCGTTCTTTTTTCCAAAGTCATTTATCCTTTTGAACCAACTTTCAACACCCGGGAAGAACTCAATATCCTTGCCGTTTTCCTCAAGTCTCTTCCTTTTAAGGGGAATGTTCTTTTCTTTAGAAATTTTTATTGCTGTATACATATATGCCAGAATGCTGTCCATTTTTTCATTAGTCTGTACAGTATTTGTGTAGTTCCAGAATTCTCCCACATCTATTCCGAGACTCGGAATAAATTTGTAGTTTTGCATGTCCTTTGTACAAAGAGTTTTGTCAAAGTCATACATTATAGCAATAATAGGTTTGTCTGCCATACTAAAACCTCAATTATTTTCTTTTCTTTTTATTAGGATATTTTTTAGCTTTTATTTCAGCTTTTTTCTTTGTTTGCAGCCTATCGTAAATTACATATATAACAACAATAATGGCAATTACTAAAACCGCAATGCCGATAACAATGATTGGAGTATAAGAAGTATTGGCAGATGCCTCTGAATTCTCATTATTATTAGCGGTTGTTATCTCAGTAGCTTCCTGAGAAGTCTGTCCCTCGTATGGGTCAACGGGAGCAGCTAACTTTTTCTCAATACCCTTTTTGTATTTAGTAACCTCAACGCTTTTAACTTCAACCTTATTTACAGGTTCGCTTAGTTCGCTTGATTGATTGTCGCTGCTGTTAGTTACCTCGCAATCGGAAATTAAGTCAACAACATCCATACCGGCAAATACCTGTCCGAAAACCGTGTAGCTTCCGTCAAGGTTGTTGTTATCTACAGAGTTAATAAAAAACTGACTGCCGTTAGTATCAGCACCTCTGTTAGCGTATGAAATAGAGCCTCTGATATTTTTAAGATTATCTACACATTCGTTTTCAAAGTCCTTACCCCAACAAGAAACGCCGCCTGTACCGTTAAAGTTTGTGTAGTCACCGCCCTGAATCATAAAGCCTTTGATTACACGGTGAAAAATAGTATTGTCATATTTGCCGTCCTTTGCAAGAGTTACAAAGTTTTCAACGCCCTTGGGAGCATACTTTTCAAAAAAAGATATAGCAATATCTCCATAGTTTGTGTGCATAACTGCAACTGTGTCACCTTTTTTAGGTCCGGCTGTTTGGTCAAATTTTGCAGATGCTGTCATAATAGTTGAGAACATCACAACTGTGCAAAGCAAAGCTGCAAAAGTAATACTGAATAGTTTTTTCATTTTAAAATTCCTTTCACCCAAATATTTACCTTTATATTCTAGTATAAATATGAGTAAAAAGCAAGAGTAATAAATTTTGAATTTTCAACATATGTATTTGTGAGAAAAGAACGGAGGAGTTAAAATGCCGGTATTCTTACCAGAGGGTAAATTATTAACAACAGAAGAAAATCAAATCTATATAAACAATCAGGAAAAACTTTATGAAGCCTGTGCAAAGCAAAAAATTCTTGAGGCTAAGGTATTAGTTTGCGACGATCAACACAATCTCCACCTTAATCTTGGGGGAGTAAAGGCTGTTATCCCACGGGAGGAGGGAGCAATAGGAATACGAGAGGGTACAGTTAGGGATATTGCAGTTATTTCCAGAGTAAACCGACCTGTGTGCTTTGTTGTAACGGATATTGCGTTTGACAGCAACGGAGAGCCTTTGGCAATATTATCACGAGAAAAAGCTCAGCGTATGTGCTGTGATAATTACATAGATACTCTCATTGCCGGAGATGTGGTAAGTGCCTGTATTACACATCTTGAAACCTTTGGAGCATTTGCAGATATTGGTTGCGGAATAGTGGCATTAATGCCTATTGATACAATTTCCGTGTCACGAATTGAGCATCCAAGAGAGCGTTTTTCTGTAGGAATGGATATTAAAGCGGTAATAAAATCTATAGAAAACGGACGTATAAGCCTGAGCCACAAGGAGCTTTTAGGTACATGGCAACAGAATGCTGATTTGTTTAAGCCCGGTGAAACAGTTACAGGCGTAATCCGAAGCGTGGAAAGCTATGGCTCTTTTGTAGAGCTTACACCAAACCTTGCAGGTCTTGCAGAAAGCCATCCTAATGCAAAAGAGGGAATGCAGGCAAGTGTATACATAAAAAGTATAATACCTCAAAAAATGAAAATTAAGTTAATTGTAATAGATACCTTTGACTATAAATATAATCCAAAGCCTCCCAAATATTATAGCAACGAAAGTCATATAAGCCGTTTTGTATATTCTCCTGAAAACAGTCTAAAACTTGTAGAGTCATCCTTTTAATGGAATAGTGAGCAGTTGACTGCATAAAAACTCTGTGTTATGATTTATTTAAAGAAATGATAGAAAATTAACATTTACACAGAGGTGAAATATGGATAATTTGTGGTTTGTTATAATTGCTGTTTTACTTGTTGTCCTTGTAGGTTTAGCATTGGCAACACTGTTTTTTGCAGGAAAAAACAAAGCTGTTGATTATGAGAAAATAGTTTCAAAGCTGTCTGAAGAAAACGAAAGAAAGCACAGTATTTTAAGACAGGAGCTTACAACTTCAACTCAGCAGTCTGTAAAAAGCCTTGGAGATATGATTTCCGAAAATCAGAAAGCCTTTTCTCAAAACCAGCAGGAAAAGCTAAACGGAATAGAAGAACGTCTTAAGACATTTTCTCTTGAAAATGAACAGAAGCTTGAATTTATAAGAAAATCTGTGGAGCAGCGGCTTACATATCTTCAGCAGGATAATAATAAACAGCTTGAAGAAATGCGTAAAACCGTTAATGAAAAGCTTCAGACTACCCTTGAAGAGAAAATGAACAAAAGCTTTGAGCTTGTTAATCAAAGGCTTGAACAGGTTTATAAGGGACTTGGAGAAATGCAGACTCTTGCTGTAGGTGTAGGAGATTTGAAAAAGGTTCTGTCCAATGTTAAAACAAGAGGAATACTTGGAGAAATTCAGCTTGGAGCAATATTGTCAGAGATTTTGTCACCTGAGCAGTATGATGTAAATGTTGCAACAAAAAGGGGAAGTACTGCTGTTGTTGAGTTTGCAGTAAAGCTTCCGGCAGACGATGACAGCTTTATATACCTTCCTATTGATTCAAAATTTCCCGGAGATACTTATTCACAGC
This sequence comes from uncultured Ruminococcus sp., assembly GCA_964427365.1. Classification (GTDB taxonomy): domain Bacteria; phylum Bacillota; class Clostridia; order Oscillospirales; family Acutalibacteraceae; genus Ruminococcoides. The sequence goes on from CAYRTG010000043.1 coordinate 7,940, forward strand.
TTCGTGATGCAATAGATACCGGAGAAAAAGAAAAGGTAGATATCGCAGTTAAAATGCTTACAACACGTATAAAAGCAGAGGCTAAGGATATTCATGATAAATACATTGACCCGCCGAATACTACAGAATTTGCAATTATGTTCCTGCCTTTTGAGGGACTTTATTCAGAAGTGGTAAATCGTGGATTGGTAGAGATTTTACAGCGAGAATATAAGGTTAATATTGCAGGTCCAAGTACAATGGCAGCACTCCTTAATTCTCTGCAAATGGGCTTTAAAACCTTAGCAGTACAGAAAAGAAGTGCAGAGGTTTGGAAGGTTCTGGGTGATGTTAAAACGGAATTTGACAAATTCAACGATGTACTGATTGCAACTCAGCAAAGACTGAATCAGGCAAACAGTGAGCTTGACAAACTTGTGGGAGTACGCACAAGACAAATGCGTCGTAAACTTTCAGCAGTACAGACCTTAAACAGCGAAGATAAGTCTGAATTACCTGATGAAGAATAATTGAATTATATTCAGCTCTTTTGGCAATACTTGTAACAGAGTATTAATTAAAGGAGCTGTTTTTTTTGCAGTATAGCAAGGTTGAAATCTGCGGAATAAATACATCTGAATTAAAGGTTCTTAAGGAAGAAGAAAAGAAAGAACTACTGAATATTATTCGTAACGGTACAGAAAAAGAAAAGAAAATTGCAAGAGATAAAATGATAAACGGAAATCTTCGCCTTGTATTGTCAGTTATACAGCGTTTTTCAAACAGAGGTGAAAATCCTGATGATTTATTTCAGGTAGGAGTAATCGGACTGATTAAGGCAATAGACCATTTTGACCCAACAATGGACGTAAGGTTTTCCACATATGGAGTGCCTATGATAATAGGTGAGGTAAGGAGATACCTGCGTGATAATAACAGCGTCAGGGTGTCACGTTCAATGAGAGATACAGCCTACCACGCTATGCAGATTAAGGAAAAGCTTACCAACGAAAAAAACTGCGAGCCAACGATTGAGGAAATTGCAAAGATAATGGGAATTCCAAAGGAAAATGTGGTTTTGGCATTGGAAGCGATTGTTGAGCCTGTATCCCTTTTTGAGCCTGTGTTTTCAGACGGGAACGATACAATATATGTAATGGATCAAATAGGTGATAATAATGATGATAAAAACTGGCTTGACGAAATAGCTATAAAAGAGTCAATTAAAAACCTTTCAGACAGAGAAAAGAAAATAATAGGACTTCGATTCTTTCAGGGTAAAACTCAAATGGAAGTTGCAAACGAAATCGGAATATCCCAAGCACAGGTAAGCCGAATAGAAAAAGGAGCATTAGACAGAATCAAAAATCAGGTGTAAAAAAACAAGCCACCTATTGGTGGCTTGAAAAAATAAAAAATTATAAGAATAAAAATTTACTTTAAATCTTATTTACTTTTACGCTTTTGTGTGTTAAAATGGCAACGTGTAAAAGTAAAACTCTGATAGGGAGGATAAGATTTTGAATTCTAAGCTTAAAAGCGAAGCAACAGATTTTTTATTTGACGCAATTCTAACTTTAAAAACAAAGGAAGATTGCTACAGATTTTTTGAAGATTTATGTACAAAGCCTGAAATTAATGCAATGTCACAGCGTATAGTAGTTGCAAAAATGCTAACCGAAAAAACCGTATATAGTGAAATCGTAAAAAAAACCGGTGCCTCAACAGCTACAATCAGCAGAGTAAACCGTTCCTTAAACGAGGATACAGACGGCTATATGCTGGTATTTGAAAACCTTGGTCTGAAAAATTCTGAATAATGGAAAGCTACAACTATTTTGCAGAGTTTTACGACAGCCTGACCCTTAATGCCCGGTATAAGGAAAGGGCTGAATACATACTCAAGCTGTTTAAAAGACTAAACCATAATATGGGGCTGACCCTTGACCTTGCCTGCGGTACGGGAAACCTTACCTTAGAGCTTGCAAAGGCAGGGGTAGATATTTACGGCATTGACGGTTCGGAGGAAATGCTCTCACAGGCTATGAACAAGTCAGTTGAACAGGGACTTAATATTCTGTTCTTGTGTCAGAAAATGCAGGAAATAGATTTGTACGGAACTATAGATACCTGTGTTTGTACTTTGGACAGCATAAATCATATGACTGAAATTGATGACGTTCAGAAAACCTTTGATAAAGTATCCCTTTTTATGAACAAAGACGGATATTTTCTCTTTGATGTGAATACAATATATAAGCATAAGGAAATTTTGGGTAACAATACATTTGTATATGATACGGAAGATGTATATTGCGTTTGGCAAAATTCCTTAAAAGAAAATAATCTGGTGGAAATAGATTTTGATTTTTTTATTCCTGATGATGATGTTTATTTCCGTGCAAGTGAGCATTTTGCAGAACGTGCATATTCGGATGAAGAAATTACATCAATGCTAAACAAAGCAGGATTTGAAAAAACTGCCCTCTACGGAGAAATGACCTTTGCTTCTCCAAAAGAAACAGAACAGAGAGTAATATATGTAGCAAAAAAAATTAATAGATAATAAAGAATACATAAATATAGGAAAGAAAAATATGGATAAAATAATCAGAACAATAACATCTGACGGTGCAATTATGGCAGTAGCCCTTGATGCATCAGATATAGTTTTTACAGCACAGCAGGTACATAAGCTGTCAACATCAGCGACAGCTGCTTTAGGCAGACTGCTCTGCGGAGCTTCATTAATGGGCATTAACCTAAAACAGGAGAAAGCTACAATTAACCTTAGGGTTATGGGTGACGGCCCAATCGGTACAGTATTGGCAGTTGCAGACTCAAAGGGTAATGTACGTGGATATGTTGGGGATAATAATTGCCCAACGGAATACTATAATAACGGTAAAATCAATGTAGCAGCTGCAGTAGGCAAGGAGGGTACCCTTGTAGTAATACGCGACTATGGTATGGGCGACCCATATGTAAGTCAGGTGCCTTTAGTAAGCGGAGAAATCGCAGAGGATATTACAAGCTACTACGCAACATCGGAACAGATTCCAACAATATGTGCTTTGGGTGTGCTTGCAGATAAAGCGGATGGCAAGGTTTTACTTGCAGGAGGACTTCTTGTTCAGCTTCTTCCGGGTGCAGATGAAACTACTATTGATAAGCTTGAAAAGAATATTGAAACTCTTGAACCTATGACAACAATGCTTGCAAAGGGAATGAGTATATTGGATATATGCAAAACCGCTCTTAACGGATTTGAGGTTGAAGTCCTTGACGAAAGTCCTGTACACTATGTTTGCACCTGCTCAAGAAGTAAACTTGAAAACTATTTTTCAGGTCTGAGTGATGAAGATATTAGAGGTTGCATTGGTGAAAAAGGGGTAGCAGAGGTTAATTGCCGGTTTTGTAATAAGATATATAAATTTACTAAAGATGATTTGGAAAATATTATAAAAAACAAAAATAAAAAAAGTTAAAAAAGTTATAAAAAGTGCTTGACTTTTTACCTGTCTTGTAGTATTATATTATCTGTCGCTGACGAAAAGGTGACTGCGTGGGAGCATAGCTCAGCTGGGAGAGCATCTGCCTTACAAGCAGAGGGTCACAGGTTCGAGCCCTGTTGTTCCCACCAAGAACACTAA
>CAYRTG010000044.1:0-11468 GCA_964427365.1 uncultured Ruminococcus sp.
CTTATAGGTAATCAACAAACTCCCCACAATGACTGTGGGGAGTTTTGTGTATTTTAAATTCATGACTTATCACCGGGTTTGGATATTATTCCTGCAAGAAATCCGAATACAATTGCGGCAGAAATTCCTGCTGCCGCAGCAGTAAGTCCTCCCGAAAGGATTCCGATTGGTCCAAATGCTGCGATGGCTTTTTCTACACCCTGTGCCATTAAAAATCCAAATCCGCAGATTGGCACAGTTGCTCCTGCACCGGCAAAATTCACCAATGGTTCATATAATCCTACTGCTGTAAGTATAACTCCTGCAACGACAAAGCTTGTAAGAATACGTGCAGGGGTAAGATTTGTTTTGTCAATTAGTACCTGTGCTACTACACAAATAAGGCCGCCTACTAAAAATGCATTTAAGTAGTCCACTAAATTCCTCCAATAATTAAACGAATATATGAATATTTTACCGATAGAAATAGCTTTTATACATCTGAAGTATAAGAAATAAAAATAAACATTTAAAAGCCTTGAAATATTTTGTGACAGAATTATGAATTTTTGTGATATTAGTATGATTTTTTAATAATAGGCTACAAAAAACAGAAATTTTGTGGTACAATTATGATATTATAATGTTGCATTGAGCAAGGAATTTAATAAAAGGAGTGATAGCAGTGGTTGAGGTTAAGAACCTTACTAAACGCTACGGAAATATGACCGCTGTTGATGACATCAGTTTTACTGTTGAAACCGGTGAAATTCTCGGATTTTTGGGTCCTAACGGTGCCGGCAAATCTACAACAATGAACATCATCACAGGATATATTTCATCAACTAAGGGAACTGTTACTATTGACGGACACGAAATTCTGGATAATCCGAAAGAGGCTAAAAAGAACATAGGCTATTTGCCCGAAATTCCGCCTCTTTATTTGGATATGACCGTAAGAAAATATCTTAGCTTTATGTTTGACTTAAAGAAGGTAAAGCTTCCGAAGAAAGAACATATTGACGAGGTTATGCGGCTTGTAAAAATTTCAGATGTTTCTGAACGTATAATTAAAAATCTTTCTAAAGGTTATCGCCAGCGTGTAGGTTTTGCACAAGCTTTGCTTGGCAACCCGCCTGTACTTATTCTTGATGAGCCTACGGTAGGTCTTGACCCACAGCAGATTATTGAAATCAGAAATCTTATTAAGAGCCTTGGTAAAAAGCACACTGTTATTTTCTCTTCTCATGTGCTTTCGGAAATTTCTGCAACCTGTGACAGAATTATAGTTATTTCCAACGGTAAGCTTGTTGCTGACGCAAAGACAGAGGAACTTAGCACTTCTATTTCAGGTGAGCAAAAATTAAGACTTGATATTGATGGTTCACAAAACAAGGTTTTTAACGCTCTTAAAACTATTCCCGGTATTCTTAAGGTAAGAAAAAACCGTGATATTGATGAAAATGTCAGCAGATACATAGTTGAATATCAAAAAGGCGTTGACGTTCGCAGAAATGTTTTCAAAGCAATTGCAGCAACAAACTGTGCAATTATAGATATGCAGAGCGCTAACGAAACCCTTGAGGAAAGTTTCCTACGGCTTACTGCTCAGGATCAGACAAAAGGAGGTAATAGATAATGGGTGCTATATTTAAAAGAGAGCTTAGCTCATACTTTAACTCCGCTATTGCCTACATAGTAATGGCTGTGTTCTTCGGATTTTCAGGCTTGTTTTTTGTTGTTACCTGTTTTGAAAACAATATTTCAACTCTTAGCTATACATTCAGCAATATGTTTGTAATAATTGTATTTTTAATTCCGATTATTACAATGAAAACCTTTAGTGAAGAAAAGCATCAGCGCACAGATCAGGCTTTACTTACTTCTCCTACCTCATTGTTTGAAGTAGTTATGGGCAAGTTCTTAGGTGCATTTTGCCTTTACGGCAGCTGCTGTCTTATTTTCATTATTTACGGAATTATACTCTCCTGCTTTGCTGTGCCGGACTGGTCAGTAATTATCTGCACATTAATCGGTATTTTGCTTCTTGGAGGAGCTTTGATTGCCATTGATGTTTTTATCAGCTCACTTACCGAAAGTCAGATTATTGCTGCTGTAGTAGGAATGGCGGTTGGCTTACTTATGTATATGTGGAGTTCAATCACATCTATGATTGGTATTGATTGGTTTACAAATGCTCTTAACACAATTTCATTTACTGAGAAATATACTACTTTTACATATGGTATGCTTGATTTATCAGCTGTAATTTTCTTCCTAAGCGTAATTGCATTGTTTATATTCTTTACAATTCGTATACTTGAGAAAAAACGCTGGAGCTAAGGAGGGATAACAATGGAAAATAACGAAAATAAAAATCTTAATCAGATTGAAAACACAGAGGAAACTTCTTTTGAGGATATTATTGAAAATGCAGAGCATGACAACAAAAAGTCAAAAACTAAAAAAAAGAAGCCAAACTCTTTTGTAAGTTTTCTAAAATCCAGAAAAGCTAAACGGGGAGCAGTAGCAACTGCGATTGTAGTTGTGTTTATCTGTATTATTTTCCTTTTAAACATTATTACAGGTATTTTGGTTGAAAAATTCCCTGCTTTGCAACTTGATTTAACTTCAAACCATACATACGAGCTGCAATCGGACACAGTTGAATACTTAAGACAGGTTGATAATGACATTACAATCTATGCACTTGCTAAGGAAGACTCTTTTAAAAACGGACTTTCGGCTTCAAGCGGTTCACAGTACGTTGTTCAGGGGTATAAGCTTCTTAAAAAAATGGCTGCAAGCAACGATAAAATTCACCTGAAATTTATTGAGCTTTCATCAAATCCAACCTTTACAAACAAGTATTCAAACATTAACTGGAGTTCAAGCAGTCAGTATCTTATCCTTATTGATGCAGGTGATGATAATTATACTGCACTTACCCTTGATGAGTGCTTTACATATGATTCGGAAACTCTTTCATACTACGGCACTCTTGAGTTTACAGCTTCAACAATTGAGCAGGCTGTTGTAACAGGCATTCTTGATGTTACTACAGCAGACAAAGTTTGCATTGATTTTATTACAGGTTCCGGTGAAACAGAAGATGGCTATTCAGCTATGAAAAATCTGCTAAAACAGAATGCTTATGATGTTAAAGATGTTTCTCTTACAACAGGAACTCTACGCGAAAAGGCGGAAATTGCTGTTTTATACGGGCCGACAGTTGACCTTTCAGAAAATGCAGCAAACAAGATTCAGAAGTGGATTGACAATGATGGCGAGTACGGCAAAACATTAATATATATTCCTGTTGACACCCAGGTAAGCACTCCCAATATTGACGCTATTATAAGTGAATACGGAATGAAGGTAAGCGATGGTATTGCCTATTGCTTAAGTAGTTCATACTATATTAACTCACCTTACACGTTCCTTACAGACTATGACAGCGACATTTACACAGCAACTTTGAAAAACAGCGATATTCCTACCATCGTAGGTAATTCAAGAACTGTTGAAATAACAAATCAGGACAATGCTGTAGCAATGCTTAAGGTTGATTCCTCAGTAGGTGTTCTCCCCTTTGATGTTTCATCGGATGAAATTACCTCAGAAAAAGACCTTGAAAAATATATGCAGGAAAGTATTAATCTTGCTTGTGTGGGTTCTAAAACAAATGAGGATGACAGCAAGTCAAATGTTGCAGTTTTTGGCTCTTACTATATGTTTACCTCAACATTTTTAAATACCACATCTTTCAACAACGGAAACTATATTGTTAACTTCTGTAATACAGTTACAGACCGTGGAGATATGGGAATTACTATTGCAACTGCTGAAGCAAATATTCCTGAAATAGGTACAATTACAGATGGTACAGTAAACGCTATGTATGCTATATTTATAGTCGTTGTTCCAGTAATTATCCTGTTAATCGGATTAACGGTATTCATTCGCAGGAGGAACAGATAATGTCAGAAGAAAAAACTACTGCTGAAGTTATTATCGAAGATAATGAAGATAAGGAGTATACGACTCTTATTAAAAAGTTTGAAACTCCTGAAAAAACAAAATCCGGAACAAAGGAGAAAAAAGGTCATATTAAAGCTTTAATATTTTCTCTTTTAGGAGTAATTGTTCTTATTGGCATAGCTTGTGTTCTTATGTTTCTTACAAATGGAGAAGAATCAGACCTTAAAGCTGATGAAGCGTCAATTACCGCTAAGGCTGACGAGAATAATATGTGGCAGGCGGATGTTGAAACAGACAGCAACGGCAATATTAAGAAAAACGGACAGGGAAATCTCCTTGAATATATTCCCTCTCAGATTAAAACAATCAAGGTTGAAAACAAGGGCGGAAGCTTTACTGTAAAATCACACACACCAACACAGAAGACAACCGACCCTGAAACAGGGGAAGAAAAGACTTCAACTGAATCTACAGTTTATAAGATTGTAGGTTTTGAAGATTTTGAGTTGCAGACAGGTATTCCTGACGAAGTTGCAAATGCTTGTTCAGCACTTTCTTTCAGTACGGTAATTGAAGCAAACGGAAAGGATAACCTTGCTGACTATGGTCTTGACAAGCCAAAGAGCATTGTAACAATTACTTATACAGATAATAAAAAGGCAGTTATTTCTGTTGGCAACGAAGCTCCTCAGGGTGTAGGCACATATATTAAATTCGGCTCAGAAGACACAGTTTATCTTTGTGAAACCGAAAGCGTTGCTCCCTTGCTGTATAAATTAAATAAGTTTATCAGCCTTACAATAAACGATTCAGCTACAAACACAGAAAATTCAGATTTTAAATATATCAACCTTACAGGTTCTGCCTATGGCAAAAAAATCACATTGAAACAAAATGGGTATTCAGAAAGCATATCAAATACATATGTACTTACCGCTCCTGAAAAAGCGTATGCTGACGATTCTGAGGGTGCTAACGTAGCAGGTGCTGTCCGTGGACTTTATGCTGATTCCGTTGTCTGTGTAAAACCCTCCGCTTCACAGCTTAGTAAATATGGTCTTTCAGAAGAATATGCACATATTTACGGTAAATATCCTGATACAACGGTGGATTTAATCGCAAGCAAGCCTGACGGCAAGGGTAACTGTTACCTTATAAAAAAAGGAGGAAATGTTGTTTATAAAATAGCGTCTGCTTCAATTCCTTGGGTAACAACATGCTACGAAGATCTTGCTTCAGACTATGTTCTTAACCCTAAGTATATTGGGCTTACCGGTGTTGAAGTTACCGCAAATTCAAAAACATATAAATTTAAAGTGAAAACCACTGTAACGACTACAACTGATGATAATGGTTCAACAACCTCTTCAACTACAACTACTCCAAAGTATAAAGGTCAGGAGCTTACTCAGGCATATTTTGAAACATTCTTCAGAAATATGGCATTGCTTACAAGGTCAGATTCTGAACAAGATAACGTAAACGGTACTCCTGTTTATAAAGTTAAATATACCTATTCTGACAAAAACAAGAGTGCTGATACTGTATGTTTCTACAAAGGAAACGGAAATCAGTATATTGCAACTCTTAACTCCAAGGCTGTAGGTCATATTTACTCAACCTATATTGACAAACTTATTGATCAGGTTCCAAATGTTGCAAGTGACAAAGAGGTAAAATCTCTTGTATAGAAAATAATGTAAAAATATGGGGCTGCCGCAAATGATTATTTCATTTGTGGCAGCCCTGCTGTAATCAAGCTTAACACACCTATTATGACAGCAATATGTCTTTTAATTTTATAACTTTGTTTAAATTAAATCGAAAAAACGCTCCGGCGAGCCTGATTGAAATGGAGCTTGCGACAGATTGCAACTGCGATGGGAATGTCAGCTTTTCATTTCAGTTGGAGATTATAACTCCCACTGAAATAGTGAATGACACCGCCGCTTTAGAAGAGGGGGCATAATCGCATAAGTTTATACTGAATATGTTTTGTTTTTAAATTTTTATAAAATTGCCCTTTACTATGCAATTCTCGCCTTTCTTTACCTTTAGGTAGGAGGTGAAATAATGATAACAATAAACAGTAAGGGAAGATTTTGTATTCCTGATGAGGATGTTTTTATAGGTTTTGCAGGTGATAACTTAACTGTAAAAAGGGAATTTTTTCTTGAAGGGGTTACGGATTCTACAGCAATTTACAGAATGTATCTTCTTTTTGACGATGGAACAAGTAACTTTTTCCTCCTTGATAAGGAGCTGATGGAAACCGGAACAAAGCTTATTTGGAATATTGAGTCTGACCATATTTTCAAAAGCGGTATTGTAATACTACAGATTAAAGGGACAAATGCTGAGGGCAAAACTTTCCATACCTGTCAGACAAGCCTTGTAGTTCAGAAATCTATTGAATTTTCAGAAAGCTACAATACTGTTGTTAATTCTGAGTTTTTACAGCAAGAGGAGAAGCTTAACGGATTTATTGAAAAAGCAAATACCATAAAAAAGGAAGCTGAGGAGTTGTATGAAAAAATCAAAGAAGTTAATGTTGATTCAGTACCTACAGAAAACAGTAAAAAACTTGTTGTAAGCGGAGGTGTCCATTACGCTTTAAGCACTAAGCTTGATGATGCTGATAACAGCGTTAAGGAAAAAAATATTGCCGATAATGCAGTAACTTCTGATAAAATTATAAATAACTCTATTGGCTTTGAGAAGCTACAAGCAGATACAATGATTGATACATCATTAAACACCGGTATGGCGTATGCCTTTGCATACGATACTCATATTCCGACTACAGGATTTATCAAAGCTGTCAATGAAGAAACAAAAGAGGAGTTAAAGGGCTTAATTTCTGAAATTCCTAAATTTAACATTGCAGTTGTTAACGAACTACCTACAGAAAATATATCCGGTTCTACTATATACTTGTTGGCAAGCGGTAGTGAGGAGAGTAACATTTTTACCGAATATATTTATATTGACAACTGCTGGGAAAAGTTAGGTACACAAACTGTTGATTTATCTGATTACGTTAAGAAAACTGATTATGCTACTGCTGAAAATTCAGGATTAGTTAAACCCGGAGGCGGATTGATAATCCAAGAAGAGGGAGAGCTTGCAGGGGATATTTTAGATTCAGGGGTGGTTCATAACGGCAGTCCTTATAATATTATATCTGCCGGATCGTTAAGGAAGTATTTTGAATATAGAAGTACAAATTCCATGTCTGAAACTTCTACAGATACAAAATTTCCAACTGCAAAAGCAGTTTATAATGCTATTACCTCAAAATATACTAAACCTGATACCGGTATCCCCGAAGCAGATTTATCACAGGATATACAAAATAAGATTAATCAGGCAAGCGGTAGCGGTGAGTTAAAAGTCACCACTCCATCTGTAATTGATTCAGGTGTAATATCATCTGCCACTTACTATTATGTAAAGAATGGTGAAACTGTAACCCTGTTTTGCAGTATTAAATTCAATGAAGGTAGTTGTAACTATGTGGGCTTTAACGGTTTACCGTATGTTTATAATAACAAGGCAGGTCAGCTCAGAACCTGCTCCGTAACAAGCACAAGTGTCCAGTTCCGAATATCTGTCAAAAATGATATGCTGTTTGCTGCAACATCTTCATCTTCACAAGCTCGTACCCAGGATGAAGAGTTAAATTTCAGTATTACATATTTAGTTTAAATAAAAAAGAGTACCCATTTGCCGACGGAGAAGTAAGTAATTATGTAAGAAATACGGTGCAGTACCAATTAAGGTGCTGCGCCGTATCTTTAGTTATGCTACGAACTTGAAATTCTGCGGGTTGTTCAGTATTTTTTCAATTATAGCTTGAAGTTCTTTTTCGGTTGTAATATAAATCATTCCAACCGCCGTTCTGTGTTGTAAATAGATGGACCCGTTTTTATAAAAAAAGACAAAGACAAGTATAATATTTTTGCCCGATGTTTCTGTTTCGCCACGCTCTTCACTTAGTCAGCACACATCGTTCTGCTAAATAACTTTGCTGATTATTTCAATTTACTATTGCAATTTGCAAATATTAGCTTTTTAGTTTTCTTAATACAAAACCTCATGTATATAATTTATTAGCAGGCAGCGGACCGGAGTAAATCCGATCCGCTGCCTGTTTATAGGGGTTAAAAAATATGGAAATGTTTAGTTATACAAATATTTATAGTATATTATTCACCTATAGATTCCAGATATTTTTTGTTGTTTTTTAATACTTTCATAGTATTCTCAAATGTATCGTTTACATATATTTTCTGTTGGTGAGGTAGATATCCATGATTATATTCCTTTAAACTACAATAATAAAATGTCAAATAAATGCAATCATCATCTTCAATAGCTTTGCCTTCAATATAATCTTTTCTTACAGCCTCCATTAGCTCATTAATAACTTTTGAATCTTTCTGACTTTTTCTTGTTAATTCATCATATCCCATTTCATAGCTATCGTTTTCTATCTCTAAGGCACAGGCATATTTATCATCAGCAAGGAACAAGAGATTTGTGTTTATAATATATGACTTTGAGTCAAGGTAACTGCGGTTGATTTCTGAATAAATATACTGATTTCCATAATCTCTTTCAACTACACTGCCGTTTTTAAGAGTATATTTCACACTAAAGGTTGAATCATCTATATAGTATGAACTTATCAGTCTTTGTAATGCACTTCTTAAATTATTTGCAGACATACTGAAAATAGACTGTGGATTGTTATTATTATACTCAACTATTTTTTTGTGGGCTTTAATTGTATCTGCAATAAATTCTTTATTCTCGCAGTTGCAATCTGATACAATCTTTCCATCTATTTTCAAAGGTCCGCCATTTGTGACACTAACGCTCTTAACTTCATCAGCATTAGGTACATAGCTTTCAAAACCTAACATTCCTGTTGCCAACACAATGAAGACTATTGCAAATACTCCAATCATTGCGCCGTATGGAATAAGTCCTTTTAAAAATCCGTCTACTCCGTGAGTGAGAATAATCTGGATTACAACATAAGCTACTAATGAACCTAAAATCATACCAATCCAGAAGTACATATATCCTTCAAATACTGTTGTGCCACTGCCGAAAAGAAGTGAGAAAAAGTATGCAAATACTATACCTACTGCAAAACTTATCAGAACCTTTACTGCAACAGCAGGAAGTTTGTATGCAAAGTGTGACTGAGCAGCCTCTGCCTTTCTTCTTTTAACAAGGAAGAAAGAGCCTGCAATACATACTGCTGAAAAAACAATCCAGTAAATGCAGGATAGACTGGCAAATGACGTAATTGGACTTAAAGCAAATATAAGGTCTTTGTTAATATTTGGAATATAGCCAAACACAAGGCTTGCGGGAACAAGCTGAATTAAAAACATTGATACAGGGTATGCACAGTTTATAACAATTGAAGAAATAATTGTATCTGATGTTTTACCACAGCATACTGAAAGCAATCCAAAAAGGCTTACATTTGCAACTATACACACAAACATATTTAGTGTATCTTGAAAACTGCAAATTTCTGCAAGTCCGTTGCCGGCACATATTACGTTCAAAGCAATCATAACAATTAAAAACGGAATAGAAGAAAATGTAATAACCGAAATCATTTTTGAGAAGAACATTGTTCTTCTTGATACAGGCAATGCTCCGAACATATCGGTTTTTCTCTTATTATGTAAATATCCAAAGCCCTGAATAGAAAGAATAAATGCAAACAATAGAGATAGGGCGAATGTATCGAACATCTGACTTATAATCGGCAGTTTCAGCAATTCGTTATTGACCTTTCTGAAATCAGTGTCAGCCATATTTGATAAACCTACCAAGCCCGAATTTGTCATAAAACAGCTTATACAAGTAAATGCAAGAATGGACAAATATACTATTATTGTGGCTTTACTGCTTTTTAATGTCCATAAAAATATAGACAAGCCTTGCTTAAAGCTGTTTTTAGATAATGTTGTCGATGTCATAGCCTGCACCCTCCATTTCATTAATAAATACTTCCTCAAGTGTAAGCGGCAGAACCTCTAAAAAGGCAGGGTTAAGTGCCTCAAGAACAGGCATAAATTCCTCCTGCTCTCCACGAATTGTCAGATTGAAAAGGTTGCCCTGACGGCTTTTCGCCACTATATTAAGTCCGTTAAATATACTTTCATCTACCGAATCTCTGAACGCAATCTGCACCTTGTGGATTCCAAGCTTCATATCATCAAGCTCTCTTTCCTCAACAATATCGCCTTTGTGTAAAAATCCTACGTGGTCACACACATCTTCAAGCTCTCTTAAGTTATGGGAAGCTATCATTACCGTGGTATTGTTGTCAGTTACATTTGTTATTAAAAGTCTCTTTACAAGCTGACGTATAACAGGATCCAATCCGTCAAAAATTTCATCAAGAAAAAGATACTTTGGTTTTGTGGAAAGAGCAAGTATCAATGCAGCCTGTCTTTGCATACCCTTTGACATATTGATTATCTTTGCATTGGCGTCAATGGGAAATGTACTGCAAAGGACTTTGAAATATTTCTCACTCCAGTTTGGGTACAGCTTACGGTAAATAAAAGCTGTGTTGTTAATTGTGGAATTGTTATAGAAAAAAGGAAAATCAGAAATAAAGTAGCACTTTCCTTTTACCTTTGGGTTTTCAAATGTGCTTTCTCCGTCAATAAGCACTTCTCCTCCGTCTGCCTGAAAAACTCCGTTAATAACTCTTAAAAGAGTTGACTTGCCTGAACCGTTTGAACCTACAAGTCCGAAAACCGTTCCCTCAGAAATATTAAAATCCAGTTTATCCAATGCAACAAGGTCGCCGAATCTTTTGGTAATATTTTTTATTTCAATCATTCTGTTTCCTCCCTTGAAATAATTTATAAACAACAGCTTACCTATTACTGTTTATACTAATGTTCAATAAAATATCTATATTTTATTTAATACCGGTATTAATTATGTTTCATAAATTTCTTGTAATAAATTTAGTCATTTTGAAAATTTCTGTCTGCAATTTCAAAAAGTTCTTCCCTTGTAAGGCCCAAAGCGATAGCTTTCTTAAGCTCTGCTTCAAGACTTTCTATTGCAACCTGCTTTTCAGCATTTATTGCAGAAAGGTCAGGCGATATAAAGCTTCCCTTTCCTACTGCAGAGCATATATATCCATCTGATTCCAAAAGTTTATATGCTTTTGCAACTGTATTTGGATTTATAGAAAGCTCTGTAGCTAAGGAACGCACAGGTGGCAGCTTGTCATTAGGCTTCATTATGCCAAGGGACACAAGCTTCACTACATTATTGTATAGCTGTTCATATATAGGTTTTCGTGAAGAATAGTCCAGAGTAAACATTTTTTCCTTTCCGATACAAAGTATCTTGTGATGCAATTGATTTAATTGTATTACTACAAGTAGTACAATTTAAATATATCACAAATTTTTCCATTGTCAAGTACTTTTTTAAAAAATCTTTTAAAAAAA
>CAYRTG010000045.1:0-10780 GCA_964427365.1 uncultured Ruminococcus sp.
TCCTTGATTTAAGTTAATAAAATAAATCAGCACCGGAGTTTTCTCTCCGGTGCTTTTTTGTGTGTATTTACTATTAATTTAGTTCTTCGGTCCGGTAAGACAAAAAAACTCCGTTTCTGATGAAACGGAGAAAGATAACCTATCTTTATTAGATTTTGTGAGCTAATGCACGTTCAAGCCAAGCGTCACCGACATCCATTGCAACAAACAATCCGTTTTTTTCACTTGATTTAACAAGCTGTCGTCTTGGTGAAAGACCGGGATCGGTTGCCATAAGTTGCACAGTAACCTTGTCAGATACCTGAATACCATTTATCTCAGTTTTACTTTTGACAATCAGATGAATTACAAATTCATCGTCCATATTGCCGTAGTAAAGCTCATCGCCACAGCGTACAAGTGGTTTGCCCTTATAAGTTGAAAACTCTTTCTTTTCAGCCATAAAACATCATCCTTTCAATTATAAATTTAGGTATGATTTTACTAGTGCCTCCAACAAATCGTCACGATCTATTCTGCTTATAAGATTACGGGCATTATTGTATGTTGTGATATAAGTCGGATCCTCAGAAAGAATATATCCTACAATCTGATTAATCGGGTTATATCCCTTTTTCTCTAAAGCCATATAAACAGTATTAAGAGTGGTTTTAATAGTATCATCCCCATTGTCATCAAGAGAGAAAATCATAGTTTTATCTAACATGGAAGCACCTCCAAAATATGTATAATTTGCAAAAAGTCTTTACATTTTCATATGATAACACAAATAATCCCTTTGTGTCAACTAATTATGTTAATACTAATTAATACTAATTAAAACTCATTTTTTACATCACGCAAAAACAGTTTTTTTAGCTCATCCTTTAATTCTGCATTTTCAAATAGAATATTGTAAACTGCATTTACAATTGGCATTTCCACATTCTTTTTATCAGCCAGTTTTTTTAATGCTTTAGAAGTCATAACTCCCTCTGCCAGCTTTTCAAATTTTTCACCTTTAGCAAAACTTTCACCGTATTTTCTGTTATGACTCCATGGAGAAAACAGGGTAGCCTCATAATCGCCTAAATGGCATAGACCATAGGCGCTCATTTCATTTCCGCCACAGGCCTTAATAAGCCTGCCTACCTCAATAGTGCCTCTTGACATTAACGCACCTTTTAATGAGGTCATATTTAGTCCGTCAAGCATTCCTGCGGCAATGCCCACAACATTTTTTGATGCAGCCCCAAGTTCGCTTCCTATAAGGTCGGTGCCAATATAAAAACGAATAATTTCGGAAGAAAACTCTCTCACAAGCTTTTTCTTAACCTTTTCGTCATTGCTGTCAATAACCATACAGTTTGGAATACCTCTCACATAATCCTGAGGATGTCCCGGACCAACCCATACAGCAATTTTAGTTTTACGTTCATCAACAAAGTCACCTATAACCTGGCTTAGACGCTTACCTGTTGTAACCTCAACGCCTTTCATACACAAAACAATTGTTTTATTATCAAGGGAATATTTTGAAATATCCTCCATATACGAACGGAGATATTGTGATGAAATAGAAATAATAATAACCTCAGCCCTGTTAACAGCATATTCAAGGTCAGAACTTACTTCTATAGAGTCAGGGTATGCAAGATAGTCATTTTTGTGAGTATTATAAAGCCTGATAAATTCGGGTGCGTCTGCAAGTCCGCAGGATAACACATCATGTCCGATTTTATCTAAATACCACGCAATACAACTGCCCCAACGACCGCAGCCTAAAACAGAAATTTTCATAATTATCACCAAAAATATAATATCCCGCCTAACCGTAAGCGATATATAATAACCTGCCTACTAAGTGACAGGTGGGTGCCGCCTTTTTATTTTAGTACTCCCAACGTTCCCTGGAGAGAGGTCTGCACACCATAAAAAGAGCTAGACTCCCAAATTAAAAGTTGTAGGGTTATTTTTATCGCATACACGTATCAGGCAGGAAAAATTAATCTTCATAAAACCTACTGTTAAATCTTTCCTCAAAAATAGCGGAAAGTTTTCTCCTTAGTTTATCATCCGTAACTTCAGCCAACTGTTCTTCGCCGTGTTCTTCTATTGCTTCAAGAATATAATAGTCTCCGCTGTCCTGTAGAAATTCTTCGCTGTTTTCATAAACAGGCATAAGGGCATAGTACTCTGTGTCATTTTCTTCAATAACATCCAATATTTCAAAGTTATGCTCCAAGCCTTCCTCGTCAACTAAGGTGATGAGATCAGGGGAAAATTCTTTATCCATATTATTCTCCCTTAACAAGTAAATTTATACGTGTTTTCATAATTATATTTTACATCACTAATCAGTTTACGTCAAGTAATATAAGCGTATGAACAAAAATTATTATAAAGTTAATTTAAAAAATGAATTATAAATAACATATTACTAAACTTTTATAAAAAATTTTTATAAATTTTAAAAAAACTATTGACTTTTTATGAAATAGTGTTAAAATATAATCAAGACAAGAGAAGAGAGACAAAATTGATTACTCCATAAAATTACCTAAAAAACCGATGGCTTATAGCCGTCGGTTTTTTAATTACATAATTTTAATAAAACATCTTGAATTATTTAATTAATTGAGATATAATTTGTAAGAATATTAATATGGAATATTGTTTATTATTTCACATTTTGTATGGTTATTAACGGAGGTTAATATGCTTCTTCCTTTTGAAGAACTCCCTAAAGAGTTCCAAAATGAAAATGTAAAAAAATACTACGATATACTTGATAAAAAGAGAAATAGCCTTGTTGCCAAAAGAACTCTTGACTTTGTTTTAGCATCGGTATTTTCAATATTTCTGATTATTCCCATTTTTGTGATTGCAATAATTATAAAGACAACCTCCAAAGGTCCGGTTTTGTATAAACAGGTGAGAGTAACAAGGTATAATCACCAATTTAAAATTCTAAAATTTCGTACAATGGTTGCAGACGCCGATAAGCTGGGTTCTCTTGTTACAGAGTTTGATGATCCACGCATTACAAAAATCGGTCATTTTCTTAGAAAATACCGCCTTGATGAGCTTCCTCAGATTTTCAATGTTCTTAAAGGTGATATGAGTATTGTCGGTACTCGTCCCGAAGTTCCTCGATATGTAGAAAAGTACAAGGACACTTATTATGCTACATTACTTATGCCTGCGGGTATTACATCTCTTGCAAGCATAAAATTTAAAAACGAGGATAAACTTCTCAAATATTCAACAAATGTTGATGATGATTATATTAAAATTATACTGCCGAAAAAAATGCACTATAATCTGCTTTATTTAACTAAATTCGGCGTAAAGAATGATGTGTATTTAATGCTGAAAACTGTTAAGGAAGTATTACGCTGAAATTTTAACATGACAGAGACATAAATGCCGCTGTAAATATCAGATACGAGGGTATGCGGCTTGCAGGCGCATACCCTAAACATAGAACCGTGGGACACACGGGGTTAGCTCGTTGATACTGTACACACCGGTGTACTTGAGCGAGAAGTCCCCGCCTCTATGCAAAGCATAGGCGGTGGGAGTATGTCACATTGTTTCCGGGAGGTTAGATATATGACAGGCTTTAAAGCTCTGCTAAAGGACAATTCAAAGTTCAGAATTTCATATATGATAGTTTTGTTTTTTTGCAATATAGCCTTTGTTCAGATACCGGCCTACATATGTCTCGTTTTTATATTCTGCTGGGGAGTTTATGTTGCATATAACAATGTAAGGCATAACTACTGTTTTGAACGCTTGCGCTTTGGCATATGGATCATAGCTTTTCTCGCAGTTAATTTCCTTACAATGCTTCTTAATATATCCACTAGCTTAGTGTATAATATTATAATTTTTCTCCATATTAGTATATGTTTCTTTGTGTTTTATGGTATCCACACCGAAATGAACCTTAATTATAAAGCAGAACTGTATAAAATATGTAAATTTATTATTTATGCAACTTCAGTTTTTGGTATACTGGGCTTTATATTTATGATGTGCGGTGTAAAGTTTGAGTGGTATTGGATAAAGTTTATTATTTATGAAAACCGCTTTACAGGAGTATATATAAACCCCAATATACTTGGTTTTATTTCGGTAGTTTCTATTATATGTTGCCACATTGTAACAAGACACGATTTTATTGAACAGGCAAAGCAGAAACATATAAGTAAAATTGTATTGGCAGTATGCCTTTGTGTGGATCTGTTTTCATTTTTATTATGTGATTCAAATGCTTCTCTTGTTCTTTTTATATGTTATGCTGTTGTTTTACTTGTTTTCAACTTTTTCTCAATGTCTGCAAGTATGTCTAAAAAACAGCTTTTACTTAAAGGTCTTGCGGTGATGATTGCAGTAGTGTATATAGTTGCAGCTTCTTTCTTAACACGAATGATTTGTCAGAAAAGCTTTACCCAGTTGATGTCGCCAAAGCCCATTACCTCAACCACAGCGGAAACAATTGCTACAACCGGGTCTGAAATTGTTTCCTTTACCCATACCAACACAAATATTGACAGCGGACGTCTTAAACTTATAAGAGAAAGTATAAAGCTTTTCAGAATTTCTCCTGTATTTGGTATAAGCAATGGTAATATAATTGAATACAGCCAGAAATATCTTGACGGCACTATGAGTATGAGCTACCACAATAATGATTTACATAATGGGTATCTAACCATTTTGGTTTCTACAGGCATAATAGGTTTTTGTATATTTGCAATATTCGGCTTGCGTCTTGCCACGCATATTGCGTCAAACCTTTTCAAAAGGCAAAATGCAACTTCACAGGATATATTACCTTGTCTGTTTGCATTTTGTTGTGCTTACCTTGTGTATTCGCTTTTTGAAAAAGCCCTGCTATATGATATATCCTTTATGGTTATATGGTTCTGGTATATGATAGGCGTTGCAAGTATATATCTTAACAAGTATGAACCTTTAATAGAATCCCACTATACGCTGTATCATTATAGGCTTCCAAGACATATGATATAGTCTTGTTATTTTAATAAAAATAGGTTATAATATACCATAAGTAAGCTTATGGTATATTTTTTATGTAATATTGTTAGGTGATATTATGGATTTTGGCTTTGTAAGAATAGCAACATCAACTCCGAAAATAAGAGTTGCTGATTGTGAACACAATGGAAAAGTAATAATTGAAGATATAAAAAAAGCTGATAAAGAGGGAGCTTCCTTGTTGGTTTTTCCGGAACTTTGCATAACCGGCTATACCTGCGGAGATTTATTTTTACAGAGAACTTTGCTTAAAGGTGCAGAGAATACTCTGGCAAAAATTATACAGGCTACAGCAGATTTGGAAATTGTGGCAATTTTGGGACTTCCTGTACCATACCATAATTGCCTTTATAATTGCGGTGCAGTAATATGCAAAGGAGAGCTTTTGGCACTTGTTCCAAAAATGAATATTCCTAACTATACCGAATTTTATGAAATACGTCATTTTACATCAGGAAAAGATATTGCTGATCTTGGCAGCGTAATAGATTTTGCAGGCTTTGAGAGTGTAACGCTTGGAAGTGCAATTTTTAAATGCAGTACAAATCCGGACTTTACATTTGGCGTTGAAATATGCGAAGATTTATGGGTGGCAAATTCTCCGTCAACTGCACTTGCATTAAATGGTGGAGCAAGTATTATTGCAAACCTTTCTACCTCTGATGATGTAATCGGCAAGGAAGAGTATCGCCGCAGTCTTGTAAAAATGCAATCCGGTAAGTTAATTTGTGCCTATGCAATGGCTAGCAGCGGATTTGGTGAAAGTACAACAGACCTTGTGTTTTCAGGACAGAATATTATTTGTGAAAATGCAACTGTGCTTTCTGAAAGCAAGCGCTTTACCACAGGTATAATCTATGCCGATATCGACTTGCACCGTATAGCATCAGAGCGTAGAAGAACTACAACTTTTTCATATGACAATAGCTTGAATAACGATACATTTGATGAAATATATTTTGATATAGATGATAAAGATTTTCAGCTTAGCAGAATTTTTCCACAGACGCCGTTCGTGCCATCTGATGCAAATGATATAAAGGCTCGCTGTGAAGAAATTCTCAAAATTCAATCAACGGGTCTGGCTGCAAGACTTACTCATACAGGTATAAAAAATGTAGTAATCGGTATTTCAGGTGGTCTTGACAGTACATTAGCACTGATTGTATGTGTTCACACCTACGATATGCTTGGACTTAACAGAAAAAATATTCACGCTGTTACAATGCCATGCTTTGGTACAACAAAAAGAACAAAGTCAAATGCAGAAAAAATCTGTGAAGCTTATGGTGTATCTTTGGATACTGTTTATATTACTAAAGCTGTTAATCAGCATTTTCAGGATATAGGTCATGATAGTAATATTCACGATATTACTTATGAAAATTGTCAGGCTCGCGAACGTACACAGGTACTTATGGATATGGCAAATAAATATAACGGGTTGGTTATCGGCACAGGTGACTTGTCAGAACTGGCATTAGGCTGGGCAACCTATAATGGTGACCATATGTCTATGTATGGTGTAAACTGTTCAATTCCTAAAACACTTGTAAGATACCTTACAGCATTTGAAGCTGAAAATACAACAGGCAATTTAAGCAAAGCTCTTAAGGATATACTTGCAACACCGGTTTCGCCGGAACTTCTACCTCCCACAGAGGATGGCAAAATTTCTCAAAAAACAGAAGATGTTGTAGGTCCCTATGAACTTCACGATTTCTTTCTGTACTATATGGTTAGATTTGGATATAGTCCCAAAAAAATATATTATCTTTCAAATATTTCCTTTAAAGAAAAATATACCCCGGATATAATAAAAAAATGGCTTACAATATTTGTAAAAAGATTTTTTACTCAGCAGTTTAAACGCAGTTGCTTGCCTGACGGACCAAAGGTTGGATCAGTGACATTATCTCCGCGCGGGGACTGGCGTATGCCAAGCGATGCAGCTGTAAACCTTTGGCTGAAAGAACTTGAAAGCCTATAATACTAACTCGGTGATAATATGAAGCTTTATATTGAGCGTGATAAATCCTCAGAAAATTCGATGTTTATTGTATTTGATGAGATGTGCAAGGAAAAATATCTTGTTACAGGCTCAAAGGATAAAATGAATCTCAACAATTTAAAGGGTGAAACCCTGCTTAAAATCAAGCGCATACCATTTCCTACATTAAGGACATATTCAATTACTGCAAACAGCTCAAATATTAAACTTGTTATAAGCAATCTGAAAACTGCGGTAAACTGCTATTTTTACGGAATAGGCTGGCATATAAGAGGAAATATATTTATAAAATCCTTTGATATTATAGATGCTGACAATTCTTTAGTAGCAACCCACATAAAACGTTTCAGTCCTTGCGGCGACGGTTATGAGCTTAACGTAATTAATGAAGACAGGGAACTTTTCAGCATAGCAACAGCATTGTGCGTAAATCTTGAAGCAAAGGTTGACACTGTGCAGATGCAGCCTGTATAATAGATAAAATACCGGATAACTAAACTATAATACTTATAAATTTTTATAACAATCGGAGGTTATTATGGATAAATTAATTGAAATATTAAGCGAAAACAGTACCTTTACAACAAAGGAGCTTGCACTTATGTTAGCGGAGCCTGAAGATTATATTGCGGCACAGATTAAGGAATATGAACAGTCGGGAATAATAAAGGGATATCACGCACTTGTTGATTGGGAAAAGGTGCCTGATGCAGGAGTAACTGCATTAATTCAGCTTAACGTAGTACCAAAAAAGGAAACAGGGTTTGACGATGTGGCAAAGATCCTTACATCTTTTGAAGAAGTATCATCACTTAGTCTTATGGCAGGCACTTTTGATTTTGCGGTAACGGTAAAAGGAAAAACAATTCAAGATGTAGCCTCGTTTGTTGCAAGAAAGCTTGCATGTATTGACGGAGTATCAGCTACAGCAACCCATTTTTTTCTTAAATCCTATAAGGAAAACGGTGTAATTCTTTCTGAAGTAGAAGAGGAAAAGGACGGGAGGAGTATGGTCCTGTGATAGATTATACCAAGCATTTAAATAATACTATTCAGCAGGTTAAGCCGTCGGGAATACGTAAATTTTTTGATATAGCAGTTGAAATGGACAATGTAATATCCCTTTCAATCGGTGAGCCTGATTTTCAGACACCGTGGCATATCAGAGAAGCAGGAATAACCTCCCTTGAAAAAGGTAAAACATGGTATTCCCCAAATCGTGGCTTTGCTGATTTAAGAAAAGAAATATCAAATTATTATGACCGACGATTCAATGTCCTTTATAATCCTGATACTCAGATTGTAGTTACGGTAGGGGGAAGTGAAGCCATAGACGTAGCTTTCCGCACAACCGTGAACCAAGGCGATGAGGTTATAATTCCACAGCCGGCCTTTGTATGCTACGAACCATTGGTAGAAATGGCAGGCGGAGTGCCGATAATAATTAATACAAAAATGGAAAATCAGTTTCGTCTTACTAAGGAGGAGCTTGAAAAAGTAATTACCGAGAAATCCAAAATTCTGATACTGCCGTTTCCAAATAATCCCACAGGCGCAATTATGGAGCGTCAGGATTTAGAAGAAATAGCGCAGCTAGTTATAAAACATAATATGATTGTAATTTCTGATGAAATTTACGGAGAGCTTACATATGGCGGAAAACACCACGTTTCAATTGCAGAAATCCCGGGAATGAAGGAACGTACAATAATTATCAGTGGCTTTTCCAAAGCATATGCAATGACAGGATGGCGTTTAGGCTATGCTTTAGGTCCGGTTCCCATTGTAGAGGAAATGACAAAACTTCACCAGTACGGAATTATGTCAGCTCCAACAACAGCACAGTACGCAGCTATAGAAGCCTTAAAAAACGGTGATGAGGATATTGCAGAAATGCGTGCAGACTATGATATGAGAAGAAGACTTGTTGTAGGTAAGCTGAATGAAATCGGATTAACCTGCTTTGAGCCGTTAGGTGCTTTTTATACGTTCCCTTGTATAAAATCCACAGGACTTTCAAGCGATGAATTTGCAACACGACTTGTAAAAGAAAAGCGCGTTGCAGTTGTGCCGGGTACAGCTTTTGGTGCAAGCGGAGAAGGATATATCAGAATTTCCTATGCTCAGTCATTAAATAATATAAAAATTGCATTAAAGCGTATTGAAGAATTTGTAAAGGAAATCAAAAATGAAAGTTAAGGTTAAAGCTCCGGCAAAAATCAATTTATCTCTTGATGTGCTGAAAAAGCGACCTGACGGATACCACGATGTTTCTATGGTAATGCAGGCAGTAAGCCTATATGATTTTGTAACAATAGAAACTATAGTAGAGGATGAAATCAAAATTATATGTGATTATCCTGATGTTCCCTGTAATGAAAAAAACATAGCATATAAGGCATGCGAGAAGTTTTTTAATTACACAAAAACCGAAGCTACAGGATTAAAAATCACAATTGATAAATTTATTCCAACCCAAGCAGGACTTGCAGGAGGAAGTGCTGATGGCGCAGCAGTAATTTTAGGACTTAATAAGCTGTTTTCAACACATCTTAAGGAAAGTGAAATGTGTGAAATCGGAGAAAAAATCGGTGCAGACGTACCATTTTGTATTGTAGGCGGCACAAAGCTTGCAAGTGGTACAGGTACAAAACTCGATAAAATGGTATCAATTCCAAGGTGCGATATTGTAATCTGTAAGCCTGATTTAAGCATATCAACGGCTGAAGCTTATAACCGTATTGACAGTCTGAATTTAAGTCACCCTGAATATACTGCCGAAATGGTTAAGGCTATTTATGCAAGAGATATTTGGATGATGACTTCAACATTATACAATGATTTTGAGGTTGCCGTTGATTTAGACGAAATTAAGATAATTAAGAAAATTATGCTAAATAACAATGCTCTAGGAGCTGCAATGAGCGGTTCCGGCTCTGCGGTATTTGGAATTTTTAACAGTAGTCGTAAAGCTGAAAAATGCCTTAAAGTTCTTAAAGAAACTTATCAAAAGGTGTTTATCTGTAATCCTGTAAAAGAGGGATGTACAGTAATTGATTAAAAAAAATAAACCTGTCCATAATCTTATTATAAAAACATAGGACAGGTTATTTTTATGAAAAGAAATTTACAAACTTTATTAAAAGCATTTACAGTCGCAGCAATTCTTACAATCTTATTTTCAATGATACCTTTTCAGGCAAAGTGTAATTCTGTATCTAAAGAAGTGTTCAGACTACATATCCTGGCAAACTCAGACAGCAAAGAGGATCAAAGCCTGAAGCTTAAAGTGAGAAATGCAGTTTTGAACTATACAGAGAATCTTTATAATAAGGCAAAAAGCTTTGAAAATGCCGAAAAATTAACCTCTGAAAATCTGCAAAGTATAGCTAATATTGCTCAGAAAACAGTATTTGACAATGGCTATAATTACAGGGTGCAGGCTGAAATCAGAAATATGTATTTTAATACCAGATACTATGACAACGTAACAATGCCATCAGGAAATTATGAAGCACTTAGGATAACAATCGGAAAAGGACAAGGGCATAATTGGTGGTGCGTTATGTATCCGTCACTTTGCATAGGCACATCTACAAATTATGAGGCATTACAGGAAAATACTACAGATGAAGAATATGAGATAATGACAAAGGGTAACTATGAATACCGATTTAAAATAGTAGAAATATTTGAAAAAATCTGCTCTTTTTTCTCATAGTA
>CAYRTG010000046.1:0-9981 GCA_964427365.1 uncultured Ruminococcus sp.
TGAGGATGCGTGGACAGTAGCTTTTATGGATATAGCAAAAGACGTTGATGGACATATTTTAGCTATACCAAAAAAAACATGTAAAAAACATATTGGACTGTGATGAAGAAACATTATACAAGCTTATGGCTAATGTAAAGAAAGTTTCAAATTATCTTGTGAACAACTGTGGTTATGATGGAGTTAATCTGTTAAAACAAGCAGAAAAATTTAAGCAAGAAGCCCTCAGAGTTTAATAAAACAAAAATCCCATGCAAAAGCAAGGGATTTTAATGGATTTTTAAATTATTAAAAATTATTTGTTGTTTCTTGCAAGTTTAACACCTAATGCACCGACTACTACCGCAAGTACACCAAATACACCGACAATATAGAAAATGTTCTCTGAACCGGTCTGAGGTGAAACAGAGCTTTGGTTTTGGCTAACTGATACATTTGAAGATGATTCGCCGCCTATTTTCTCAAAGTATGGTGTAGCTTCAATATCACCCTTAAGGAGAAGTTCAATAACAGGGCTGTTTAAATCACCATCAACTAAAACATATTTACCGTCAATTATCCAGTATTTAAATTTATATCCATCTTTATTGTGAGCAGTAAGAATAACATGCTTACCGTCAGAACTTGTTTCAGTAGTATAAGAACCTGAACCACCCTTATTGTTATGTACAATTACATTGTAAGATTCAGTTGCAGATGGGCTTGGGTTTTTCTCATTGGTTGCAGCCATAGCAGGCACTACTGAAAATGCAAGAATAATAACTGCAAATAATACTGAAAAAATCTTTTTCATAAAATCTACCTCTCTATTTTTCTTTTACTAATATACATTTATATTTACATAGTGCCATTATATCATATGATTTTTAAAAAGTAAATATAAAAATTGCAAAAAATTCAACTATTTTATAGTAAATAACATCACTTTATTTCAAATTTATTTAATGCTTGAAAATATGATTATACAAATGTATAATTATTTTATAAAATCCAAAGGAGGAGCATTTAATATGACAATTGCTGAAATTCAACAGGAAATATTAAGAATAAAGAAAGAAAAAGATATTTGTATTCTTGCACACAGCTATCAGGCAAGAGAAATTCTTGAGGTTTCTGACTATATCGGAGATTCTTATAAGCTAAGCGTTGACGCAAGCAAAGCTCCTAATAAAAACATTGTTATGAGCGGCGTTAGATTTATGGCGGAAACCTGTAAAATTCTTTCACCTAAAAAAAAGGTCTATCTTCCTAACCCGCTTGCAGGATGTTCGATGGCTGACCAAATGGACAAACAGCTTATCTCCCAGGTTAAGAAAATGTACCCTGATTATACAGTTGTTGCATATATTAATACAACTGCTGATTTAAAAACAATTTGTGATGTTTGCGTTACATCTTCCTCTGCTGTTGAGATTTGTAGAAAAATTGAAAATAATAATATTCTGTTTATTCCTGACTGTAATTTAGGTGACTATGTTTCTAAACAGCTTCCTGAAAAGAATATTAAATTACTTTCAGGCGGTTGTCCTATTCATGCTTGTGTAAATACTGATGATGTAAAAAAAGCTAAAGACTTATATCCGAATGCGGAAGTTCTTGTGCATCCTGAATGTACTCCTGAGGTTGTGGCAATGGCAGATTATGTAGGCTCAACATCAGGAATTATGAATTATGCTGTTAATTCTCAAAAAAAGGAATTTATCATTGGTACTGAAATCAGCATTGCTGAGCATTTACAGTATATATGCCCTGATAAAAAATTCCACTATCTGTCACTTAAGTTGATTTGTCCTAATATGAAATCCACAACATTGGTTGACCTTTATAACTGTGTTAAAGGTGAAGCCGGTGAAGAAATTATACTTGATGACGTTACTATACGTGATGCAAAAAAGTGCATTGACGAAATGATAAGGCTTGGTTAATATGGCAAAAAAAGCGTTAATAGCTATGAGCGGCGGAGTTGATAGTTCCGTAGCTGCTCTTATTATTAAAGAACAGGGCTACGATTGTACAGGTATTACAATGAAGCTCTATGATAACGAAGATGTAGGCTTAAAAAAAGAAAATACCTGCTGCAGCATTGATGATATTGAAGATGCAAGAGCTGTTTGCAGGACTTTGGAAATCCCCTACTATGTTTTTAACTTTCGTGACAGCTTTAACGAACAGGTAATCCACAGGTTTATTATGGCATATGAAAACGGCGCAACTCCAAATCCCTGTATTGACTGCAACAGGTATATTAAGTTTGACAGACTTATGCACAGAATGGAAGAGCTTAGTAAGGATTATGTTGTTACAGGTCACTATGCAAGAATTGAATTTGATAAAAACCTTGGCAGATATATTTTAAAAAAAGCTGTTGATGATACTAAAGATCAGAGTTATGTTCTTTATTCCCTTACTCAGAATCAGATGAAACACACCCTCTTCCCTCTTGGTTATATGACCAAGGAAGAAACTCGAAAAATTGCTGAAGAAAATAATTTTATTAATGCAAGAAAGCACGACAGTCAGGATATTTGCTTTGTGCCTGATGGGAAATATGCTGAATTTATTGAGCAATATACAGGTAAAAAATATCCCGAAGGTGATTTTGTTGACAGAGAAGGAAATGTACTTGGCAAGCATAAAGGTATTATAAGATACACAATAGGTCAGAGAAAAGGATTGGGGCTTGCCCTGCCTGCACCTATGTATGTTTGTAAAAAGGATATGGAAAACAATAAGGTTATACTTAGTGATAACGATGGTTTATTTTCAAAAGAGCTGTTTGCAAATAATATAAACCTTATTTCCTGTGAAAAAATTGAATCTCCTATAAAGGTTAAAGCCAGAGTCAGATACAATCAAAAGGAACAGTCTGCTACTGTTACTCAAATTGATGATGACAGACTGCATATTGTATTTGATGAGCCACAGCGAGCTATATCCAAAGGTCAGGCGGTAGTTCTTTATGACAATGATGTTGTTGTAGGCGGAGGCACAATAGAATAGATTATGTTAAAATCAAAATCACCTATTTTCAACGGATTGTTTTTATTGGGCATAACGGAACAGCCCCTTATTTATATTTACGCAGAATTTGAAAAACAAATTAATAAGCCATAAAGATAAATTTATTTGCATTAAAAAACAATTGCATAAATTTTCTGTATTTGTTATAATTCAAATATAACATATGCAATTTACAAATAAATCTATTTTGGAGGATAATATGAAAAAAATAGTTATTACCGGTATGGGCGCTGTTACACCTATAGGTATTGGTGTTGATACTTTCTGGAACAGCCTTATTGCAGGTAAATGCGGTATCGAAACTATTAAAAGCTTTGACGCAAGTGAGCTTGCTGTACAGATTGCAGGGGAAATAAAGGACTTTAACCCCACTGATTATCTTCCAAAAGATGTTGTAAGAAAAACTGACGCTTTTATGCAGTATGCTTATATTGCTGCCGAAGAAGCATTGAAACAGTCGAAAATTGAAATAGAGCCTGAAAGAACCGGCATTGTTATGGGTACAGCTATGAGCGGTATTTCAACAATAGCTTTTACTCAGGAGGCGCTTACAGGTGCAGCTCACAAAAAGGTAGGTCCCAGGTTTATTCCAAAAATTCTAGGCAACATTGCTGCTGCAAATATTGCTATTGCACACAATATTCAGGGACCGAGCTTTACTGTTTCTACTGCTTGTTCATCAGGCGGTGACGCTATTTATCAGGCTGCAATGCTTATGCAGGCAGGCAAATCTGATATAATGCTTGCCGTTGGTGCAGAATCCGCACACTGTCCTATCTTTATATATAGTCTGGCAAATGCAAAAGCTCTTTCACGAAACAACGAAAATCCTCAGCATGCTTCACGGCCGTTTGATGAAGCTCGTGACGGTTTTGTAATCGGTGAAGGGGGCGGAGCTTTGCTTCTTGAAACTGAGGAACACGCTTTGGCAAGAGGTGCAAAAATTTACGGTGAGCTTTTAGCTTGCGGCAACACATCTGACGCTTACCACGTTACTGCACCCCATCCGGAAGGCAGAGGTGCTATTGCTTGTATGAAACAAGCTCTTGCAGAAGCTAAACTAAATCCTGAAGATATTGGATACATTAATGCTCACGGCACTTCAACTCCTAAGGGTGACGAAGTTGAAACTAATGCTGTAAATGAGGTATTTGGTAATAAACCTCCCCTTGTAAGCTCTACCAAGGGTGCTACCGGTCATATGATGGGCGCCGGCGGAGTTACAGAGGTTATATCCTGTATTAAAACTATTGAAACAGGTATTGTTCCTCCTACAATTAATCTTGAAAATCCAATTGCTGACTGCAAAATTGACTTTGTTGCCAAAAAAGCACGAAAGGCTTACATTAAGTACGCCATGTCAAATGCTTTTGGCTTTGGCGGTCAAAATTCCAGCATTATTGTTGGTAAATATAACAAGGAGGACGAGTAGTAATTTATGAATTATACTTACGATACTACAATGTTTAAGGAAAGCTTTGAATCAGAATTTACATGGCTTAATGGTTTTATGAGAAATGTCAGCAGATTTTCTGAGAAAACTGCTCTTTTTGATCCTTTGAGCGGTCAAAAATGTAGCTACTCACAGCTGAATGCTGAATGTAATAAGTTTGCTAATGCTATGATAAAAAATGGTGTTGCAAAAAATGATATTGTTTTCTATCAGCTTTACAACTCACCCTATTTTGTGTATTGCCATATTTCTGCACAAAAAGCAGGTGCTATTTCTAACCCTGCTAACTTTAACCTTTCTCCCGGTGAAACTGCCGAAATTATTAACCATAATAAACCAAAGGTTTATGTGTATGACAGTGCAATTACCGACACAGCTATAAAAGCTCTGGAAATTGCTGAGCACAAACCTGAAATCGTAATTATGGCTGACTATCTTAAAAAGTATCCTGTTGCACCTGAAGGTCATATTCTTTATGAAGACTTTGTAAAGGGCTTTGATGAAAAAAATCCTATCCTTGACTTTAAAGCACATATTTATGATGAGGTACTAAGA
This sequence comes from uncultured Ruminococcus sp., assembly GCA_964427365.1. GTDB lineage: Bacteria > Bacillota > Clostridia > Oscillospirales > Acutalibacteraceae > Ruminococcoides. The sequence goes on from CAYRTG010000046.1 coordinate 5,030, forward strand.
CTTCAGACTTCAGGCACTACCGGTACTCCTAAGGGCGTCCCACTTAACAATATAAATGAAGTGCTGTCTGCCCACGATGTTATGATGCACTTCCCACTTTCTCCCTATGACAAGACTATGAATATGACCCCTTGGTTTCACCGCGGAGGTATCCATTCAGGCGGTATTACTCCTTCACTGTACGCAGGCGCTGAAATCGTTATTATGAGAGATTTTCAACCAAAGACTTGTCTTGATTATGTTGAAAAATATAACATCACATTTCTAATTGGGGTTCCTTCCGTTTTGGGAATTCTTGCTAACAAACAGGAAAAACAACCTAAAGATGTTTCTTCTCTTAAAGGTATTGTTACAATGGGCAGTCCTCTTGAAAAACAAGAATGCATTCGTTTTCAAAATGTACTTACTCCTAATATTTTCAACGGATACGGCACCACTGAATCTTTCTGGAATACCTTTTTAAGACCTAACGATTTACCGGAAATGGCCGGTACAGCAGGAAAAAGCTGTACTGATGATGAAGTAAGAATTGTTAAAGTTTATGAGGAAAATAAGGCTGAGCCTGAAGATGTTGTCCCCAATGACGGAGTAACCGAAGGAGAAATTATAATTAAATCTCCGGCAAAAACTACCTACTGCTATGTAAACAATGAAAAAACTACTAAGGAAAAATTCTACAAGGGCTGGATGTACACAGGAGATATTGGTACTTGGGACAAAAATCATTTCGTAACTATTGCAGGCAGAAAGGACGATATGATTATCAGTAAAGGGGAAAATATTTATCCTGCAAGAATTGAGGAAGCTATTAATACATTTAAAAAGGTTAAGGAATGTATTGTTACTTCTGTTCCGGATAAAACAAGAGGTGAGGCTGTAGTAGCTTATGTGGTACCTGAGGATGAAAGCCTTACAGTTAAGGAGGTTCTTGATTTCTGTAAAAGCTGTCCTAATCTGTCAAAATATCAGATTCCCAGGTATTTCAGACTGATTGATGATTTTCCCAGGACTGCTACCGGCAAAAAGCAACATTTCAAAATGAAAATTCAGGCAAAGGAAGACTTGAAAAACGGTCTACTGATGAGAAAATAAATATAAAATCAGGCTGTCATAAATGAATTGAAGTCAAAAGTTAGATGCTTTTGAAGGTCATATCATTCTTGACAGCCATTCTTTTGAAAAAAATAAGCAGCTATCCTAAGGGATAGCTGCCTGTTTAAGCAATTTCTTCAAGCGAACATGAAGAAGTATTTAATCCATGTTTAACTCTGTCCTCAACTTCAGCACGTTTAGCGTTATTGAAACGATCAAGTGTACCTACAAGATAACCTGTAATTCTTCTGATTCTCTCAAAAGGTACAGCATCATACGTGTAGTTGACATCTACGTATTCACCGTCAACTGTAAAGTCAAATGTTTTAAACTCCTTATCAGGGTTTGCTTCTTTAATCTGCATAATATAAGCATTGATTTCCTTCTTTGATAGCTGTCCGCCGTTTACTGTAATTTTCATAATAATCTCCTTCCGTTTTTAATTATAAAATAATTTACTTACCTTCCATATATGCCTTATCTAGTGGCATTGTATATATAATAACACAATATGTTGTGATAATCAAGAGAAAATCCGCCGTCTATTTACACAAAGATACATTAAAATTATTGTGTATAATGACCAAAGGTATTATTTTTAATTTTTCAAAAGAAAAATAATAAAAATATATGCAAGGTTTTTCATATTTTATGGTAGCTTGTATTTTACACAAATTTAACAATAAAAGTCTTTTAATTTAACCTAAAAATGCTATAATTAACTTAAGTTATGTTAATGGAGTTTTTATTATGATTTACTTTATTGAAGATGACAAAAGTATAAATGAAGCTGTATTCTATACCCTGAAAAGCAGTGGTTTTAAAGTTAAAGGTTTTGAAAAACCTTCGCAGTTCTGGAAAGAAATAAAAAACAATGTTCCGGAGCTTATGATTCTTGATATTATGTTACCGGAGGAAGACGGACTTACAATTCTTCGGAAGCTAAGAGCAAACACTAACACAAAGGAAATCCCCGTTATTATGCTAACGGCAAGGGACTCTGAATATGATAAGGTGATAGGTCTGGACAGCGGTGCTGATGACTATATTACAAAACCTTTCAGTATGCTTGAGCTAGTATCAAGAATAAGAGCGCTTCTCCGAAGAACATCACCAAAGGAAAATTTACAGGAACTTAAAATCGGCAATCTTGTTGTAAATCCGAAAAAACACCTTATTTTAGCTAACGAAAAAAATGTAACTCTTACTTATAAAGAATATCAACTGTTGCTTTTATTTATGCAAAACAAGGGCGTAGTTTTCTCAAGAGATACTCTTCTTAATAAAATTTGGGGATATGAATTTGACGGAGAAAACAGAACGGTCGATGTTCATATAAGAACTCTTAGAACAAAGCTTGGTGAATGTGGCAATTATATTGAAACTGTACGAGGTTTTGGGTATAAACTGGGTGAATAGTATGACAAAAAAAATATTTAAGAATGTTTTTTTAAGTTGCCTTGCAGTGCTTGTTTTCACAATAGTAATTGTATTTGGAGTAACCTACAGCTTTTACGGTGATGAGCTTATGAAAGAACTTCATACCGAGCTTAAAGCAGTTTCTGTGGGAATTGAGCAGAATGGTGTTGATTATCTTACAGCCCTTGACATTGTAAATGACAAGCGTATTACTTGGATAAACAGTGACGGTACTGTAAAATATGATACGGATATCTCAGCAAACAAAATGGAAAACCACCTTAACAGACAAGAAATAAAAGACGCTATACTTAAAGGGGAAGGTGAGGCTGTCCGTACTTCAGATACCCTTTCAGAAAAGACTATGTACTGTGCAAAGCTAATGAAGGACGGCACAATTATAAGAGTTTCCACCAATCAATATTCTGTGTTGATATTACTTCTTAATATGCTTCAGCCCCTTGCGATAGTAGTGATTATTTCTCTTATACTTTCTTATGTTTCAGCCCATTTTGCTTCAAAAAAAATTGTACAGCCAATTAACGAACTGGATATTGAAAATGCCGATGTATCTACAATTTATGAGGAAATTGAACCTCTTGTGCAAAAGATTCGCACACAGAATACTGTTATTAAAAAGCAAATAACGGAACTTAAACGTACACAGGCAGAGTTTAATGCTATTACAAAAAATATGAAGGAAGGCTTGTTGGTAGTTGATCAGTACGGAAAAATTCTTTCGTTTAACGATAGCGCACAAGCAATACTTGGAATTTCCGAAGTCTATAATATAAAAAATATTATTAAGCCGTTTTCCGAATATATTAAGTCCTCAATCCATGGTGAGCATATTTCAGAGATTATAGAGTACAATGACAGTTGTTACGAATTTTTCAGCAACCCTGTTTTTGTTGATGAAAAAGTAGGAGGCGCTGTTGCAGTTATCCTTAATGTTACAGAAAAACATCAAAGAGAAGCCCTTAGACGAGAATTTTCAGCAAATGTAAGTCATGAGTTAAAGACCCCTCTTACCGCAATACTTGCATCAGCGGAGGTTATTGCAATGGAAAGGACTCCAAAAGAAACAGATTTACATTTTTCAAAGAATATAATAAAAGAAACAAACAGACTTATTTCTCTTGTGAATGATATTATCAAGCTTTCTAATCTTGATAACAATTCTCTGGAAATTATCTCAGAAAAGGTTGATTTGTACGCTATATGTGAAAGTGTTGTAGACAGACTGCTTCCAATTGCAGAAAGTAATAATATTAAGCTTAACCTGATTGGTGAAAAGGCAGTTGTATTCGGAGTCCCTGCTGTACTTGATGAAATAGTATATAATCTTGTAGATAACGCAATTAAGTATAATAAACCTAATGGTAAAGTTGATATTACAATAGCTCCCATACCGGGCAAGACGACTCTTATTGTTGAGGATACAGGTATTGGTATAAGCGAGGAAAACAAAGATAGAATTTTTGAAAGATTTTATCGTGTAGATAAAAGCCACAGTAAAGATGTTGGAGGCACAGGTCTTGGCCTTTCAATTGTAAAGCATGGTGTAGAACACCATAAAGGTAAGCTAAATATAGAAAGTGAACTTGAGAAAGGAACGAAAATAACCGTTGTATTCTAACAGTAAAAAGTAATTAAAAATAGCTTTTTCTATATCGGTTTCCTCAAATAGCTTTTCGATAATAAATCCGTTGTCAAGATTTTTTTGAAAAAATTTTTAATTTCCGTTTTCTTTTATGTCCTTTCTAATTAAAGATTTGATATATCCAGATTTATTTTCTTCCTGTTCAAGTCTGTTTATAATATTCGATTCAGTATTAATTACAACCTTTACTACATATCTTTTAACATTATTTTTTTCATACTTTGTTGATGCTGCGTAATGGGTCTTTTGGAATATTCTCGCTGTCTTGCATTTTTACGCTGTCTTGCTTCTTCTTCTGTAAATTTTTTCTGTGGCATTTTAGTTTCCTCCGTAATTTGTCTTTGCCATTGTTACGCTCTCCTTTCAAAAAACTCTTAATCTAAAAAAGAAGAACGTAACATCACGCTTACCTATATTTTTTTAAAATTCTCCTACATTCAGCCTTTGACTTACCTATCATCTCTCTTGAAATTTTTTCGTTTAGTGTTTCATTTCTGGGTGGTGCTGGTTTAGAGCAAGAGTCAGCGAATTTTGCTCCTCCATAAACTCCTAAAATTCCCAATATAATTAAAACAGGCATATATTTTCCTCCTAATCCTAATATCTTAATTCATATCTTATAATATTTGCTTGTATCAACTCATTATCATCATCAAATTCTTCTTCATATATCGGATATAAATACATTACAAATATTAATATATTTCTTTATTCACCATTAGAACATTCCGTGATAAATATAATTTTTCTCACCGGCACTATACTTTTGAAAATCCAC
>CAYRTG010000047.1:0-9337 GCA_964427365.1 uncultured Ruminococcus sp.
GCCTTAAAGGGCGTCAACAAAAAGGTAACGACAATCACGGCAACACTCAGCCGATTCAAGGCTGCGCCGATAAATGATAATATTTATTTTGCTATATTCAGCGGCATATACATGTACTTAAATATATTGTTAATATCACATTGAATTTGCTATTTTGGGGAATGGTTCGCCTTTTTGTACACTTCAATTAGTTTGCGACGTGCAAAACTTACATACATTTCTTTCAACTCTTTAGGTTGATAGCAATAATTAAATGATACTGAATTAAATGCCATCCTACTTACACTAAAGCAAATTTTTCTAACATTCTATAAATTATGAGTTTCATTTTTTCACCTGCCTTTCTGATTATTTCCAATATCATCAAAAATCCTACATAAAATTGTGTTGGAATAACAACTAACGATTCTTTAAAACCTTTACTGTTACCATTGTTATCACCTACTTTCTATATTTGGGTATAAAAATACCACCCTACAATTTAATGTGGGCGGTTAGTTTGTGAGGATAGTCTTTTTAGTGGTTGCCGGTTATACTGTAAGCTACCCAATTAGCAATATTTACTGCATGGTCACCGATTCGTTCAAGATATTTTGCCACCATAAGTATATCAAGAGTAAGTTCCCCATCTCCGCCATTACGGATAATATCAATCAATTTCTTTTTTACTTCAACAAACAACTCATCTACCTTATCATCAATATTAATAACTTTATAGGCTGTTTGCAGTTCTTTATCGGTAAAAGCTGAAAGAGCAAGTTTCACCATAGAAATAACTTCATAAAACAGTACATTCAAATGAAGTTTACTATCTATGTCAGATCTATGAATAGCCTTTGCAAGTTCTGTTATATCAAGAGCCTGATCCCCTATTCTTTCCATATCTGATATCAACTTATAGGCAGATGTTACTGTTCTTAAATCTCCGGCAACCGGTTTTTGATGAAGCATAAGTCGAGTACAAAGACCTTCTATTGAGCGTTCTTTGTGGTCAATATCTTCTTCATAATTTTTAATTTGTGTGCAAAGAGTGTTAAAATCTTCTTCCTTTGACGGTGGGCTTATCACAGCTTTTGACGCACCCTCAATAGTAGAAATACATATCTCTCCCATTTCTTGAGTTTCACGATACAACTGCTGAAGCTGTCTGTTAAATTTATCTCTCATATTAACCAAACCTTCCTGAAATATAATCTTCTGTTTTCTTGTCCTTTGGCTGATAGAAAATTTGATGTGTGTCACCATATTCAATTATTTCACCAAGCAAAAAGAATGCAGTTTTGTCAGAAATTCTTGCTGCTTGTTGCATTGAATGAGTAACAATAATGATTGTATATTTCTCCTTTAATTCAAGAGTTAAATCCTCAATCTTTGATGTTGAAATAGGGTCGAGAGCAGATGTTGGTTCATCCATAAGAATAACTTCCGGACTTACTGTAAGTGCTCTTGCAATGCAAAGCCGCTGTTGCTGACCACCTGAAAGTGCAAGTGCCGGTTTTTTTAATTTTTCCTTAACTTCGTCCCAAAGAGCTGTCTGCTTTAAAGTTGTTTCAACAATTTCATCAAGCCTTGACTTTTTCTTAATACCGTGGGTAATCAAACCATATGTCATATTATCATAAATACTCATAGGGAAAGGATTAGGTTTCTGAAATACCATTCCAACCCTTTTTCTAAGATGGTTTACATCCATATCCTTGTAAATATTTTCTCCATCAAGGAAGATTTCGCCCTGAATTTTACAATCCTCGACCAGATCATTCATTCTGTTAAGAGTTTTAAGGACAGTTGATTTGCCACAGCCTGACGGACCTATAAAGGCAGTAATCTCATTTTCAGGTATAGCAAGGTTAACACCTTTAATTGCATTAAAATCCCCATAGTGGAGAACTAGGTCTTTTATGTCAATTTTACTCATAATAATCTGCTCCTTATACATTTGAAATTTTCTTTGCCGCAAAATTTGATAAGGCATTAATTGCTAAAACAAGTAATAGCAGTATTACCGCAGTTGCATAAGCCTGGTTTGTGTATAATCCCTCTGTCAGCAAACAGTATAGATGTACTGAAAGTGTTCTTGCCGATGATAAAAGTCCAGTTGCTGTATTTGCAACTGTACCGGCTGTAAAAATAAGTGCTGCCGATTCACCGACTATTCTGCCTATTGCAAGGATTACACCTGAAAGAATACCCGTAACGGCAGAAGGTAAAATTATTTTAAAAATTGTTCTCAACTTACCTGCACCAAGTCCAAAAGAGCCTTCTCTGTAGGTATCAGGTACAGCAAGCAGGGATTCCTCTGTAGTACGGATAATCGTAGGTAAAACCATTAAAACAAGAGTAAGCACACCGGCAATAAGTGAGTAACCCCAGTTAAGTGCAATTACAAATGCAAGGAAACCAAAAAGACCAAATACAATAGACGGAATACCTGCAAGTGTTTCTGTAGTAACTCTGATTACCTTTACAAATTTACTGCCTTTTGGGGCATACTCAACAAGATAAACAGCAGAAAAAACACCAACAGGAACAGCAATAAGAAGTGTTGCAAAGGTAATAAATATTGTATTAAAAATTGATGGCAGCATAGATACATTCTCAGAATTATACTTAAGACTGAAAAGGTCAGTTGTCAGATTTGGAACTCCCTTAATTATAATGTAGCAGATTATAAAGAGAACTGACCCAACTGTAATGAATGTACAAAAACCTATAAGAATAAGCAGTATAAAGGAGAGGGGATGCTTTAAATAAGTTTTCAGCTTTGACATTATTTTCCCTTCTTTCTTGTTACAAGTGAAAAGCAAATATTAATAATGAGAATAAATACAAATAATACAACAGCTGTACCTATTAGAGCTTCTCTGTGAAGCCCTGTGGCATAGCCCATCTCCATAACAATATTGCTTGTCAGAGTACGAACACCGCTTGTAATACTGTTTGGCATAACAGCCTGATTACCGGCTACCATAACAACAGCCATTGTTTCGCCGATAGCTCTGCCCAAAGCAAGAATCGCACCGGACATAATACCGCTTTTTGCAGCAGGAATAACTGTTGTCATAATACTTCTTTCTTTAGTTGCACCAAGAGCCAAAGCTCCTTCATAATACATTGTGGGCACGGCTTTGATTGATGATTCTGCTGTGTTAATTATAGTTGGCAAAATCATAATACCCAGAAGTATTGAGGTTGTAAGTATTCCTTTTCCTGATGTATGAGTAATGCTCTGAACAACAGGAACAACCACTACTAAGCAGAAAAAGCCATAGACTATTGAAGGTACGCTTGCAAGTAAATTAATAAGCGGCTTGATAATTTTATAAAGCCTTACAGGGCAATACATTGCAAGGAATACTGCTGTAAGAATTCCTATGGGAACACCAATTATAATTGCTCCTGCTGTAACATAAATACTTGCAACAATCATTGGGAAAATACCAAATTCATTTGAAGACGGCTTCCAGTGTGTGCCAAAAATAAACTTTATTATGCCTATCTCTCCAATGGCAGGAACGCCGTTTACAAAGATAAATAAACATATAGCAACTACAGCAAAAATTGAGATACAGATGCACAGTAAGAATACATATTTCATTATATCTTCTTGAGTGTATCTCATCATACTATTTTTTGCTTTCATTACTTTATGTCATCCCATTCTGTTGTTTCGGCAAGGTAAATTGATTTAACCTGTTCTGAAGTAATGTTCTCAATCGGGTTATTAAGGTTTATAATTACTGCAATTCCGTCAAGAGCAATCTGCTCAGATTTTAATGCTTCGGCTTCTTCGCCGGAAAGCTCGCGTGAGGACATACCGATATCTACAGCACCTTCTGCTGCTGACTGGATACCTGCTGATGAACCGCTTTCCTGAATTTCGATAGTAACACCTGAGTTTAGCTTTTCATAAGAGTCTTTGATTTTGTCCATTACAGGAGCAACTGATGTTGAACCTGCAAGAGTAATTTTGCCGCTTACACCGGCAGACTTATAGCTTTCTGTGGCTTTCATTGGGATATATCCCTCTTCTTCAATAATGTTCTGTCCTTCTTTTGAAAGAATATAAGACTTGAAATCTGCTGCTGTTTTTGAAAGCTTCCCATCTGTGTAACAAATGTTAAATGGTCGTGAGATTTTGTAGTTGCCGCTTTTTACGTTTTCAACAGTACAATCTGCTCCGTCAATCTGAACTGCCTTAACTTCATCTGAAAGAGAACCAAGTGAAACATATCCTATTGAGCTTTCGTTGCCTGCAACTGTCGTCAACATAACTGATGTTGAAGATGTGCTTTCTGCTGTTTCTGTAATAGCGTCATTTCCATCCGCATCAACAATTTCAAAAAGCTCTGAGAAAGCGCTACGTGTACCTGAGCCTGACTCACGAGTTATAGGATAAATTGTACCGGTCATTGCAGTTTTTGCTGCTTCTGTTGTACTTTTTGAATGACTGTCTGTACTTTCTGAACTTGTGCAACTTGCTAATGATGTTGCAAGCATTGCAACGGCAAGTAGTGTACATAATAATTTTTTCATTTCTAATACCCCTTTTATTAAATTAAATTTTGTACTCCTTCGTACAAACATAATATTACCAGTACAATGTTAAATCTGAAATTCTGTTTATGTAAAACTTAAACTGTTATTGTTAAATTTAAAAGATATGCCGTTCTCATTTACTGTTGTTATTTAATCATAAATATATCATTCTAATTTTTTCTGTTATGATTTTGAATTTTCGCCGCAATTCAATTACCGGTACTGATTGCAAAACTCAAGGGAGAAGCAACTTTCTGTGTTGCCTCTCCCTTGTTATCATTTTTATTTTTGCTTTTATAAAGGTTTATTATAGGATAATAATTATTATTGATGCTATAGCACTCCAAACTCTGAAAATGGCCATATTCTCACCCATGCACGACCTATAATATCCTGACGTTTAATATTTCCCACCTCTGCCGTTCTGCTATCCATACTGTGGTTTCGATTATCGCCCATAACAAAATACTCATCTGCACCCAGCAGAATTGGCTGTGCTGCAATTCCTATATTTCCCGGCTTTATAGTTTCTCTGCCGTAGCTTTCTTCCAACTTATCTCCGTTTATATAAATATTACCCTGTTCATCTATCTGTACAGTTTCACCGGGAAGTCCGATAATTCTTTTAATCAGATTCTCATTTCCCTCTAATGTTGAGGGAAACACAATAATATCAAAGCGTTTGGGGTCACTAAAACGATAAGAAATTTTATCCACTATTAGATTGTCATTATCGGACAGGGTGGTTTCCATAGAGGTACCCTCTACCATTACCCTTTGTCCTACAAAAGTGATTATTAACCAAGACAAAACTATGGCTATCAGCAGGTACAACAATATACTTCTGATTTCTCTCCAAAATTTTTTCATTTTTTATTCTCCTAATGCTGAATCTGGACAATTCCATATGCTTTAATCATCGTCTATTACGGCTTTATAATTAGATTAGTTGTCATAGATTTCAAGGAAATTATGTTTTACTCCATTTTGCTTATAGGTAATTACTGTATCAATATTTACATTTTCAACACTTCTGAAAATATTGCATTCAACCTGTGGATTTGTATTCTTAAGCTCTGCAATAAGCTTTTTAATTTTCTTTCGTTTTGAAGTAGATTCCTTGTTGTTGTCTGCATTAATTTCTGTAAATTTGCAAGCGCATTGCAAAAATTCAAGTTCGTTATATTTACACCAATGTATAATATCTTTTTCACGTATTAAATACATTGGACGTATAAGCTCCATACCCTCATAATTGGTGCTGTGAAGCTTTGGCATCATTGTCTGTATCTGTCCTCCGTAAAGCATTCCCATAAGTATAGTTTCAATTACATCATCATAATGATGTCCTAATGCTATTTTATTACATTCAAGACTTTGGGCGTATTTATATAGATGGCCTCTCCTCATTCTTGCACAAAGATAACAAGGGTTTTTCTCAACATTAAAAACCGAAGAAAATATATGGCTTTCAAAAATATGTATCGGTATATTAAGCAGATTTGCGTTCTGCTGAATTTTCTTCCTGTTTTCAGCATTATAGCCCGGGTCCATTACAATATACACAACTTCAAAAGGGTATTTATTATGACGCTTAAGCTCCTGAAAAAGTTTTGCCATAAGCATAGAGTCCTTGCCGCCCGATATACATACTGCAACCTTATCCCCTTCCTTAAGAAGCTGATACTCAAGAATTGCTGCGGTAAATCTTCCCCATATAGTTTTGCTGAACTTTTTGCGTATGCTTTTTTCAACTGTTTCAGCCTTACTTGGCATTTCAAAATCCGGCACTTAAATCCTCCAAAGGTTTATTTAAATCGGAGCAATGCTCCTCAATGTTTCAGCGGGAGATTGTAACTCTCGCTGAAACATTGAATGGTACCCGCCGCTTTACAAGCGGGGGACATCATCGCATAAGTTATAAATAGATTTTATCACAACAAAATAATAATTACAAACATTTTCTAAAATCCTTCTTGAAAACCTACCAATTTTGTAGTATTATTATTTACAGAAGGTGATATTATGAAAATCTCGACAAAAGGAAGATATGCTTTAAGAATGCTTATTGACCTAGCTGAACATAAAAATGAAGGCTTTATTGCTTTGAAAGACATTGCAAAAAGGCAAAATATTTCAAAAAAATATCTGGAACAGATTGTGCCTGTTTTAAATCGTTCTAACATACTTTTAACAAACAGAGGTTATCAAGGCGGTTACAAGCTGGCTAAAGAACCATTTAACTATACTGTAGGTGATATTCTAAGACTTACGGAAGGGTCGCTTGCACCTGTTGCTTGTCTTGACAATGAACCAATTGGTTGTGATAAGGCTGACAATTGCAGTACCATAGGTCTTTGGAAAGGTCTTAACAAAGTAATCAATGATTATCTTGACAGTATCACACTGCAAACTATACTTGATAAGCGTATAGAAAGTTATGCTAACAACTATGTAATATAAAATAAGGCTGTAACAAATGAATGTCCCGACTCCTGAAAGTTAGACCAAAAACTAACTATCAGGAGGCGGGACATTTATAACAGCCGATTCTTGTATTGAATACATAAGTTATCATTACAATATATGTTTTATTTCTGCTAATCTCTCAACTGCATAATCTGCTCTGACAATATTCACATCAGCCATAGTAGTATTTTTTAGATAAAGGCAAGTGTGCATACCATAATTTATTCCTCCGGATATATCTGAAGAAATAGAATCTCCAATGATAATAGTTTCCTGAGGCAATAAATGGGGAAATTCAGTTTTTCTTAATTTTGTAAAGCAGTAGTCAAAAAATGCAGTATTAGGTTTTTGTGCACAAATCTTTGATGAAACAAAAAAATGTTCAAAAAAGTCATACATCTTTCCTATACGAAGTCGGTTTAATTGCTGCTCATATGGACCGTTGCTGGCAACACAAAGGGTATATTTTTGACTAAGGTATTTCAGCAATCCCATTGCGCCCTGCTCAGGAACAGCACTGTAAAAAAGTTGCTCCCTAAAATATTTTTCAAAAGTCTTCCCATCAAAATCTATACCTAGCTCTTTAAAAATTGTATTCCATCTTATTTCCATAAGTTCTTCAAAAGAGAGTGTCCCCTCTTCAATTTGTTTCCATAGACGAGTGTTGATTTTTTCAAATACCGGGAACATTTCTTCTGTATAGGGTTTTAATCCAAACTGTGCAAAACCATTTTTCATAGATTCTTTCACATATCCTGAAAAACTGAGAAGCGTATTGTCTATGTCCATAAAAACAACCTTAATCATAATTTCATACCTTTCTGGATATTCTGATTTGATGCAAGAGGTATTCTGTGCGACCTAAAAACGCAGCATCAATTTTCATTTTATAATTTATTAATCTTTTAAAACTTCACATTTATTATTGATTATAACATTTTGTTTATAAAAATAAAAGTATATACGCAACAAAAAGCTGCGTATATACTTTTAGATTTTAATAGTATAAAAAATCATAAAAATATTTTTTTACATACTTGTCCTTTATCGTATTCAAAAATTTTTGCCAGTCGGCTGTTGTGTCTTTATGTTCTTTGGAAAATCTCAGCACGTCATGGACAAGCTCATTTTCATTATTTTGCAAAAAATTATTTTTCATTAGGAAAAATGTAGAAAAATGTTGGTAATTGTTGGATTTTGTAGTATAATGTATTTGAGGTGAGTAAAATGGCTAAAATTGATTTAGTTTTAATAGAAGATGACATAAAAACCTGTAATGAATATAAGGCTCTTATCCCCTACTATGGACAGTTGCATCTGTCAGGAAGCACGGCTGACTCAGGCGAAGCTATTGAAATGATAAAGAAACGCCCTCCAACAGCAATAGTGCTTGACCTGGAGCTTCACAAAGGGAAAGGCAACGGTATATCATTTTTAAAGGAATTAAACAAATTAAACCTTCCCAAAAAGCCATTTGTATTGGTAGTAACAAACAATATAAGCACAATCACCCATTTAGCCGCACGTAATTTGGGAGCAGATTTTGTTATAACTAAGAATCAAAACGACTATAGTGTTGGAATGATACTGAATTTTCTGCTAACCTTTGAAGAAGCAGGTGTTACATTAGATGATTCTAAAGTATATAAGCCTGTAAGTAAATTAAAGGTAGGTATTGAATATATTGAAAAAATGCAGGATCAGATAATTATTGAGCTTGACAAAATAGGAATAAGTCCAAAGCTTAAGGGGAGGCAGTATTTAAGAGACGCCATTGAACTAACCTGTAACAAAAAAAGAACGAATCTTTGTGCGGAAATTGCAAAAGCATATTCAAAAACTGACGCCAGTATAGAAAGAGCAATGCAAACAGCAATAAATCACGCATGGCGCAACACAGACATAGAAACATTGGAAAAGAACTATACCGCATATATAAATCCAAAGAAAGGTGTACCTACCGTAACAGAATTCATATATTATTATGCTGACAAGGTAAAAAGACTAATATAATATGAAACATATTAACCGCTGTAAAAAATACAGCGGTTTAATTTTGCATAAAAGCAGCATAAATTAAACAAAAATAAACAAAATATCAAAATATCCAATAGAATTCTATAAAAAACAACTATACGAGCAAATAAGAAAAAAACCACAATAACGCTAACTTTATATTAAGAAAAACACAAAGGAGGTTAGCTTTATGTGGGATTTATTCTATAAGTTTTTTAAAAAGTTTTTCTAATTCTTCAATAATATAAAAACATCAAATGGTAATTTAAACTTTTTAAGAAAACCGATTAACTTGCAAAGGTTAATCGGTTTT
>CAYRTG010000048.1:0-8879 GCA_964427365.1 uncultured Ruminococcus sp.
CTGTTTATGTTATAATTATTTTGTCTAATTATTTTCAAATATGTGGGTTAATTTGAGGTGCTGATATGTTTAGTAAGATACAGCGTCTTGATGATAAAGTGATTGATAATATCATCAGGTTTCGCTCGCCTTGGAAAAACAAAATAATGATAGCAGCCTCTTCAGCAGGAAATGCAGGGCTAATATGGTTTGCTTTTTCTATGCCTTTTCTTATATACGGACCTTGGCGGCTTACAGGAGCTAACATTATCTTCGGATTGGCTGTTACTCAGCTAATCTGCGAGATTATATTAAAGCGAATTGTTAAACGCGAGCGTCCGGTTTGGAATTTGTCAGATGAGGAGCAGTTAATACATAGGCCTAAGTATTACTCTTTTCCTTCAGGACATACTACAGCTTCATTTTCCGTAGTTGCAGTGTCAATACTCAGGTGCAGACCATGGACTATGGCATTTGTGTTATGTTGCGCAATATTAATTGCGTTTTCGAGAGTCTATCTGAGAGTACATTATTTGTCAGACGTAATTGTGGGAATTATGCTTGGATTATTGTTCGGCAGTTTGTCGGTAGTGGTTTTTAATAATACTATAAGCGTACTTGTTCAGCAGATTGCATAAAAGACTTTTCTGAGATTTATAAGGAGAGTCTTTTTATTTTATGATTTATATTGTAAAAGGTTGATTTATTCCGTCAGATTTCCTATAGAGAAAATTACATTTTTGTTATTTTCAGATTTGTTGTTGACAGGTGATTTATTACTAAATGTAATATAATTTTTAGGTTAATTTTCTTTAAAGAATTTTGTGGAAAATTCTGTTTAACCTGTGGAAACTTTGAAAAAACCAAAAATATATGGGGCAAAAGCATATTTAACTCATATGGTTTTTAACATTTTCCACGTAGTTTTCCACAAGTTTGTTTTAAAATATGAATAATACAAATAGTATATTTCTTGAGAAAAAATAAATAAATTGCTTTAAAGGCAATAAGAAAAAATTCGACTGTAATTAATAATTTTATATTAAAATTTTCAAGAAATTTATTAGGGACAAATTTCATTATTACTTCCAATGCTTCATATATTTTAATACTAATCTAATGAATTTTATTTGGAGGAATATAATGGATAGAAAATTATTCAAACGTCAGGAAATGTTGGGAGTGTTTGTGTCCCTTATGCTGACATTTTTAATGTGGCAGATCTATAATCTAACAAAAGGCAATCCCTTGGGAGTTATTTTCGGCTCTGTTAATAACAGCATTTGGGAACAGCTTAAAGCTCTTATAATTTCATATGTGGTATTCGGCGGATTGGAGCTTTTTACATCAAAACCATATTTCAGACAGTTTGTTGTAGGAAAGGCATGGGGACTTTACGGTGTTATTTTAGCTTACATAATACTTCGGTATATAACAATATCTGTATTCAATGTTTTTGTAAACTCATTTGTTGCCTTAGTATCCTTAATTATAGGTTATGTTGTATCATATTTTGTTACGAATTTCAAAGCTGATTTACGTGATTTATTTGTGCCGAGCTTTTTTATGCTTGTGCTGATTTTTGTAATGTTCTTTTCATTTTCAGCCTTTCCACCCAAATTAACCTTATTTCAGGATCCTGACACAGGAATGTATGGAATTATTCCTGATTACATTGATACAGGTGCAATTATTCTGAACTATATGAGCTGATAATTCAGTTTAACTGACTTTTTTCTTTGGAAAAAGCCATAAGTTATTAAAAAGTTGTAATTTTTTAAGGTTATTTCTTTTAATAAATTATCTCATATCATATATTTGTTATACTATTACAGTAACACAATATTTTGTGGTATTATTGCGTCTTTTATTGATATATGGAGTTTATTAAATAGGCAATAGGAAAATTGAGGGTGTAAAATGAAAGAAATTAAAAATAAACATATAGATGACGTTATTGTAGGCAGAAACCCTGTAAGCGAAGCCATACGGTCATCAAGAACTATAGATAAAATACTTATTGCTCGTGGCTCACGAACAGGTGCAGTTGTTGGAATACTTGCAAAAGCTAAAGAAAAGAAAATTCTCATAAAAGAGGTTGATTCCAAAAAACTTGATTTTCTGTCAGGGGGAGCAAATCATCAGGGTATTATTGCCATGGCGGCTGTTAAAGAATATTCATCAGTTGAGGATATTTTTTTGTTAGCTCGGCAGAGAGGCGAAAAGCCTTTTATAATAGTACTTGATGAGGTAGAGGATCCTCATAATTTGGGTGCGATTATCCGTACGGCGGAATGTACAGGCGTTCACGGAATAATTATTCCAAAGCGGAGAAGCGCCACATTAAGCTATTCTGTGGGTAAATCCTCAGCAGGGGCTGTTGAATATGTGCCTGTTGCAAGGGTAACAAATATTCCTAACATAATTGATGACCTTAAAGAAAAAGGACTGTGGGTTTTTGGTGCAGATATGAACGGCACAGATTACACAGAATGTAACTTTGACGGAGCGGTTGCTTTGGTAATTGGCAATGAAGGTAAGGGTATAGGCAGATTGGTAAGAGAAAAATGCGACCAAATTGTATCTTTGCCTATGAAAGGAAAAATCAATTCCCTTAATGCTTCTGTTGCAGCAGGAGTATTAATGTACGCAATATCTTCAAAAAGGAAGTAGTAATATGAGTAATAAAAATATGAGCAATTCTTCAAAAATAGATATTTCTTCTCAGCCTGAAGAAAGCAGGGAAGAATTTAAAATTGACCAGATACTTGAAGAAACTCACTATATTACCGAACAGGATGCTATGAAAAAAGCTGCCGAAAAATACGGAGCACGTCCGGAATTAGACGAAATTTTCAGCAATGCAGACAGACAGGTAAGACTCACAAACAAGAATCCCCTGGATATTGATAAAGAAGAATCAAAAGAGATTAAACAGGAAAACAATCAGATAGTTGATAGCAAAACTGCTACAACTATTGAAGCACAGATAATAATGGACTCACCTGTTGATGAGGAAGAGGATGAGGAACAGATAATAAATCTTACCCCTGATATTCCTGAGGGTGCAAAAATTGCCGAGGACGTAATTGAAGACAGCCCTGAATTTTCTGAAGTAAATCCTGAGGCAGGAACAGTATTTGATATGGGAAATACAGAAACTCCTGAAAAAACCGAAAGGAAAAACTCTTACAAAGCTGGAAATTATGAAAAAATATTTGGCATAAAAAAGCCATCTCCTGAGGCAAAGACCGTAGAGTCAAGAGTTCCTGTATATCAGCAGAATGAAGATGTTGAGCAGGTTCACGTTAAAGCCGGCAGATTCTCGGAAGTGGTAAGGTCTGAGTATGAGCAGTATCTTCGCTCTAAAAACCCCTCAATATCTCAGGTAATTAAAACTGAAATAAAGAAAGCTGAAACCGTTGTTGAGGAAAAGGATACCAGAAGCAGAAAGGAAAAAATGCTTTCTGCTGTTGTTGGTATTTTCGCAAATGATAATTCTGATGACACTGACGTGCCTGAAGATGAGGTTGTACCTGTAGACGATTATAAGGAGCAAAAAGATGCAAAAAGTATTCTTTACGAACTTAATTTAAACATCAAAAAGCTGTTTATGAGAAGCCTTGTAATGGGTATTGTTACTATAATTTCAATTGTTATGGTAGTATTAGTAAGAGTAATTCCACAACAGCTTTTAGCAGGAGTTGCTAATGCTCCGGTAGTATATGCTGTACTAAATCTTATTCTTATAGGAGTAGTAATATTTATAAACAGAATAACAATTTACTCAGGACTTACTCCTCTTGCAAAGTTTAGGGGAAATTCCGATACTGCTTTGGCAGTTGCTGCAATAGGTTCAGGTGTGCAGTCAATAGTATCATTGTTCTGTCTTGTAGGTATAACAACATTCTCATTCAACTACTATACTGTAATTGTTACAATAGGATTTTTGTGCAATTGTATAGGCAAGCTGTTTATGGTTTTGAGAATTAAAGATAACTTTAAGTTTATCAGCAGAGAAACTCCTTCTTATGCCGTAAAGATTTATACAAATGAAGAAATTGCTAAAAAAATGATGAGCGGAACGGTTTTTGAACAGCCCATTATTGTATATCAGCACAAAACAAAGTTTATGTCTAATTTTTTAAAAATGTCTTATGCTCCTGACCCCAGTGAGAATTTAGCAGGTAAAATTGCTCCTGTAACAATTATCTGCTCTTTAGCAGTTGCTGTTATTTACGGCGTCCTTTATGGTACATTTGCAGGTGCTGTAGATACTTTTTCAATTATGTCAGCAGTAAGCGTGCCCTTATGTACATTAATTGCAGTAAATATTCCAATGCGCTTTTTGTGTAAAAAACTAACAGAACAGGGAGCAATGATTTCAGGCTATCCATCTGTAAAGCAGTTTTGCGACAGCAACGCAATTATGATTGATGCAAACGACCTTTATCCAAGGGGCTCAGTAAAGCTTGACGGTATTAAAACCTTTGCAAATCACAGAATTGACGAAAGCGTTTTAGCTGCTGCGGCAATTCTCAAAGAAGCTCAAAGTCCTATGGCTGCTGTGTTTAATATGGCAGTACTGCAACAGAAAAGTAATGTTCTTCCTGAGGTTGAAAGCGTTCTGTATGAAGATAATATGGGACTTGTAGGCAGAGTGCAGGGACAGCGGATTTTAGTGGGAAACCGTAACCTTATGCAGAAATACAACATTGAAACTCCATCTGCCGACTATGAAGAAAAATATCATATAGAAGGCAGACAAATTACATATCTTGCTCAGGCAGGAGAGCTTATTTCAATGTTCGTTACAACATACACTCCTGATAAAAAGATAATGGAAGAATTACAGCGTGGTGAAGCAAACGGACTGAGCTACCTTATAAGAACTACCGACTGTAATATTACAGGAGAAAGAATTGCAGAGGATTTCGGCATATTCTTCAGAAGTGTAAAGGTTCTGCCTACAGGACTTGGTAATGTGTGCAAAGAGGCCCAGTCACAGCAGGAGGATTCTTCAAGAGCATATCTTGGCACAAGAGGTAAGCTGTCTTCGCTTATTCGTGGTGTATCAGGTTGTATTCGCATTAAAAGTAATATTTCCCTTACAATCGTAATTCAGCTTATTGCAGTGGTGTTAGGCTTGCTTTTAGTAGCAACCTTGTGTTTGTATGCTACAAATGCTGTGCTTGGCACTTTAGAAATTCTGGTTTATTCTTTATTCTGGGCAGCAGCTGCAATTATAGCCCCTGCAATACAGAAGCCTTAGGAGGGTTGGGTTGTGTTAATAGCTCCATCATTATTGTCCTGTGATTTTTCGCAGTTTGGAAGAGAAATTGAAAGAATGGATTTTGCAGGTGCTGACTATTTACACCTTGATGTAATGGATGGTCACTTTGTACCAAATATAACCTTTGGTGTTCCTGTTATAAAATGTGTACGTAGTTTCACTGACAAGATTTTTGATGTGCATCTTATGATTAGCGATCCGTTAAAATATATTGATGATTTTTGTGACGCAGGTGCAGATATTATTACATTTCACGTTGAATGTGACAGTAATATTCAGGAAACTATTAATAAAATTACAGAACATGGAGTTAAGGCAGGACTTGTTGTAAAGCCAAATACTCCTGCAAGTGCGGTATTCCCATATTTGGACAAGCTCTCAATGGTTCTTGTAATGACAGTTGAGCCCGGTTTTGGCGGACAGAGCTTTATGGCTCATATGCTGCCAAAGGTTAAGGAAATCAAGAAAGAAATTAACCGCAGAGGACTTGATGTAATGATTGAGGCTGACGGCGGTATAGGTACAGAAAATATAAAGGCTTGCGCTGAGGCAGGAGTTGACATAGCCGTAGCAGGTACTTCTGTTTTTAAAGCTTCTAACCCAAAAGAGGCAATTGAAGAAATGAAAAACCTTTGTAAATCATAATTGATAGTAAAAGGACGACTTTGAATTAACAGCAAAATATATTTAAGAAAATAATGCTGTTAAATCAAGTATCACCGATAATACCGATGATTTGGCAATTTCGTGTAAGGATCACAATATATAAATGAATATTATATTGAAACCAATTTCACAAATAAATCAATAAAGGGGCTGTCGTAATGTCAGCCCCCATTTTGTGTGATGATTGTATTATTACAATAATATTTACTTTATCCAAACTAAGTCGGAGTCAGTTGCAAGATTATCAATGCCATATACAAACAATACATTATCGTAATTACCTTCCTTAACCATATCGGATATGCTGTTTTTGTAATAACGCATATCTACCATAGTAACCGTGTTAAAGTTATCTGCAAGGAATGGTGCCATACTGTGGCAAAAGCTGTCCTTAATAATAAGGACTTTACCCTCTTTAACATTTTTGTTTTCAATATTTACTACAGCGTGATTGCCGTCCAGAAATACAGGGTATTTATCATCTTCTCTAAGGTGATTTAAAAAGTAAAGATTATGGTATGTTTTTACCTCATCACCCTCGGTAATTGTAACGGTAATATTCTTTTGACTGTTGCTCTTGTTATTCCAAACCTGAATATTATCAGAAGGAGTAAGCCAAAATCCGCTGGTAGAATATGTTGTACCGTAAAAATTCTTGTAGTTCTTTATATCAAACTTTTCCTTCGGGGTAGCTTTAATACCAAGTTTTTTGCAAAGTTTTGTATATCCCAGATAAGCCCCCTCAGTTGTCCAATGGTGATCTGTGCGATAGTACAGCTGTGTGCCTTTTTCAGCATAATTTTTAAAGGTTTTTCGCAAATCCACAAATCCTATTTTGTCTTTGCTTTTTTTAAGCTTGGAAATAACGGTTTCAAAATACTTATCATCATTATAGCTGTTATGAACAGCCGGGAGAACATTATTCATAACATATCCTGTGCTTGGAACAATTGCTACTGTAACAGGAACGTCCACATTTTTACTGAAATCTGCAATAGCCTTAGCATTGATTTCAATTCGGTTATCTTTAGATACAGGTTCATTGATTAGGTAATTATCCTTACATACATACACTCCGTCGTTACCGTTGTTGCCAATACTGTAGTTGTAGTAAGCGTTAATTCCAACCCATGCATTTCTGAAAGGAAAATGGTCTGCCAAATATGTTTCAAAGCTGTTTTCAAATTCACCATTTGCTATAGTTTCAAAGCTGGTTTCAGGAAATTTCTCAAGGTATCTTTTTTCGCTTTGACTGTATTCAGACTTTGGCATAACAATGAAAAGAGCAGATAAGATGTAAATAAATGCTAAAAATATAAGAGTCGGGAAATATTTTAACTTATTTTTCATAAAAAGCTCCTTTCTTAATTAAAATCTGAAATAAAGGAATGGGCTGTAGCTTTGGTTAATCATAGCAGCCACAACAATTATCATTACCGCAAGACAGTAAACAGACTCGAAAACCCATATGTAGTTTTTGTTTTTTACTTTATTGTATAAGGTTGCAGCTAATGGGGTACTTGCGACAATTCCAACAATAATCAACGGTAGATTATGGAGAGTGATTGTAAGTGCCTGGTCACTGATAATTCCCTTATTAAGGGTAAAAAGACTTACAATAAAGCTACCAATTTCTCCTATATCCTCAAAGTAGAAGATTACCCAGCCCAGCATAAATATAACAATAGCATAAAGGTGCTGTATCACTGATGGCAGTTTAACAAGAAAATTTTTAAGTACAAACTTTTCTATAATAAGGATTATTCCGTAGTACATACCCCACATAATAAAGTTGTAGGCAGCACCGTGCCATAAGCCTGTGCAGAACCAAACTATAAGCAGATTGATAATTTGACGCGGCACTCCCTTGCGGTTTCCTCCAAGGGGAATATAAACATATTCTCTAAACCAAGTAGAAAGTGAAATATGCCACCTTCTCCAAAATTCAGTAATAGATTTTGATATATATGGATAGTTAAAGTTTTTAAGAAACTCAAATCCAAGCATATTACCAAGTCCGCAAGCCATATCACTGTAACCTGAGAAGTCAAAGTAAATCTGTAAAGTGTAGCCTGTAATTCCAACCCAGTTACCTAAAATTCCGTTAGGAGAGGTTGTAGCCAGCATACTGTCCCACATAGCACCCATTTGGTCAGCAATAATTACCTTTTTGGCAAGACCTACTAAAAATAGCTTTATGCCTTTATTGAATTGCTCTATGGTTTCTTTTCTATGCTGAATTTGCCGGGAAACATCTTTGTATCTGACAATAGGACCTGCAATAAGCTGTGGAAAAAGCGCAACATATGTACCAAAATTTATAAGACTTTTTGACACGGGTGCATCATCACGGTAAACATCAATTACATAGCTCATTGTTTGGAAAGTGTAGAAGCTGATGCCTATTGGAAGAGAAACCTCAATCATGGGCAGATTAAGGAAAGGCAGTAGGTTTAATGTGCTGATAATCATACCAATATATTTGAAAAAAGCAAGAATACCAATATCGGCAACAATTGTCAGTACAAGGGGAATTTTAGCTTTCTTTTTATCAGGTTTGAATTTTTCAACAAAATATCCGCCAATGTAATTTATTACAATTGATACAAGCATTAGAAGAACCATTATCGGCTCTCCCCAGCCATAGAATACCAGATTTACAAAGAAAAGAAAAATATTTCTGGCTTTTCGCGGTACAAGATAATATATCAGCAGAACAGCCGGTAAATATTGAAATAAAAAAATACCTCTTGAAAAAACCATATGCTTTCTCCTTTCAATATTTTATTGCATAATCACATATCATTATATATTTTTTTATAAATGTAGTCAATGATTTATAAAAGGTCTTTCCCTTTTTTTCTGCATTTTTTTCTTTTTTCTTTCTCAGTGTAAATGCAACTTCAAATTCTACTGTTGCATTTACTTTGAGAATTTACTC
>CAYRTG010000049.1:0-6235 GCA_964427365.1 uncultured Ruminococcus sp.
AAAAAGCATCCGACACACATAAAAATTCAGTTCTGCATAATACTGTTCCTACTCTACTACACGTGTTCTGTAGTGTGTCTGTTTCCTCAGGTGCATTCTTACAAATTATACTTAGCTTTTATATAAGTCACTTTCATTTATTTTTGTGCCTTGTAGCGAAGCGGAAAGGTATGATCATAAAAATGAAAAAATTATGTACTGTAAAAGTTATAAGTATGATTATTTTAGGTGCTCTATTTCTAAGTTTAATACCTATTGTAATGGCTGCATTTTATTCACATCCTACATCTGACGACTTTGGTTACTCTCTTAATGTATACAACGCAGTTAATAATGGCGGCAATATTATAGATATTCTTTCGGCAGCTATTGATAAAGTGATAACAACATATTTTACTTGGCAAGGTACTTTTTCTGCTGTTTTTATATTTAGTTTACAACCGGCAGCTTTTTCAGATAATCTATATTTTTTAACAACTATTATCATATTAGGAATGCTCATATTTTCAAATATATTTTTCATACAAACAGTAGTTGTAAAATTGTTAAAAAATAAAAAAGAATATGGATTTATCATTTCCGGCTCAATTTTATTCATGTCTATTCAGTTTGTTATTGATAAAACAGAAGCTTTTTATTGGTGGAATGGTAGCACATATTATTCTCTGTTTTACTCCTTTTCATTAATTTTCTTTGCATGTATTATTCGTTTGTATCTTTCAGACAATACGCACAAAAAAATATTGTTTTTTATAATATCCTCTTTTTTATCAATTATTATTGGAGGAGGAAATTTTACAACGGCATTAACTACATCTGTTATTATGTTCTTGGTTGAAATATATATTATTAAAACTAAAGCGGCAAAAAACTATATGTATCATATAGTTTTTGCATTATTAATAATATCTTTTTTAATAAGTATGGTTGCTCCTGGAAATAATGTACGTGCTGAATCTACACAAGGAATGTCTGTTATAAGTTCTATATTTTATTCATTATTTTATTCATTTACTTGTATTTCTAGTTGGACACAATTACCGCAGATTGTTTTGTTCCTATTCTTAGCACCTATTCTTTATAAGATATCAAAATCAATAAAATATGATTTTAAATATCCCTTGTTAGCTATTGTTTTATCTTTTCTTGTATTTGCAACTCAGTTAACTCCAAGTTTATTTGCTATGAGCTCAATAGGTTCAGGTAGACAAGTAAACATTTATTATTATTTTTACTACATAGTAGCTATTTTTGACATTTTTTATATTTGCGGTTGGTTAAATAATAAAGAAAAAATAATTATAAAAACAAGAAAAACTAATAAATTAGTATTGTCTATTATCTTATTCCTTACAGTAATATTTTCTATGGGTTGTTTTCAATATGGAATTAAAAAAATAACTACAGTAGATACAACTTTAGCTTTGAAAAATGGGACTGTTATTGCATATGACAGTCAATATAAGGATATTATTGCTAGAATAAAATCAGGGGAAAATGAGGTAAATGATATATCATGTGTTCCGGATTTTTTCAAAAGTTTAAATTTATCAGAAGACCCTGATTATTGGGTTAATAAGCAATTAGAAAATTATTTCGGCATTGATAAAATTATATTAAAATAGGCAAAATTCACATCGGATTTGAAGTTAAATTCAAGTCCGATGTTTTTATGGCTGTTATTATTTAGAACTCAAACCCATTTGTTACACCGGCGAGTTTTTTGCATATCTTGTTTTACATAATACATCTCTGTAATTTCGGAAGTTGTGTACCCGAGTTTATGTGTTAAAATGATGTGAACCAATAAAAAGAGAAGTAACCTCCAAAATATGGTATAATGAAAATTCAAAACAACATTTACCAGAAAAGGAAGTACTTCTCATGAACATTTTAACTCATACAAATTTTAGGCTAATCCACGTTTTTTCAGTATTCTTTTCTCGATTACCGAGAAAATGCACTTATCAACCAATATACCTATTAACACAATCACTATCATTACAAGCATAACCTGATCAATATCTCCTAAATCTCTGCCCATAATCAAGGTCTGGCCTAATCCAATAGAGGTTGTCATAACCTCACCTGCCATTAATGCTCTCCATGCAAAGGACCATCCCTGCTTAAGTCCTGTAATCAATTCAGGCAAAGCTGCAGGAAACACAACATGAAGATACATCTGCTTTTTAGAAACGCCCATAGTAAGTGCAGCTTTTTTGTATATAGGCTGTATGTTTTTAATTGCATTGTTAACTGAAATTGAAATGCTGAAAGCAGAACCCATTACTACAACAAAAATAATTGCTTCTGTAGATAAGCCAAACCACAAAATTGAAAATGGTACCCAACAAACGCTTGGCAAGGTTTGAATTCCCAATATAAGAGGTTTCAGATTTTTATTAAGATATTTAAAATGATTAATCAGCAATCCGATAATTATTCCAATTAATACTGCAATAAAAAATCCAACAATTCCTCTTAAAAGGGAATAGCCTATAGATGCAAAAAGTGAGCCGTCACTACACAATTCCACAAGCCTTTCACCTACGCCTAACGGTGAGGGAACAGAGTAAGACTTGCACAATTGCAAAAGGTCAACACTAACAGTATAAAAGCCCTGCCATAACAGGATAAGTGCCCCAAGAAAAATCAATATACTCATAGCTTTCTGTCCCCCTTAACCTTATCAAGAATAATATGTCTTAGTTCAACAAATTCGGGAGCATACACATTTCTGGGCCGCTCTAAATCTATGTTCACAATGTCTGCAACAAAACCCTTTTTAGGTGACAATACTACAACTCTGTCTGCAAGGTATATAGACTCCTCAACACTATGGGTAATAAACAAAATTGTTTTATGAGTTTCAAGCCAGATTTTTTGCAGTTCTTCTCTAAGCTGATTTGAGGTCTGTTTGTCAAGTGAGGAAAAAGGCTCGTCCATAAGCAAAACCTTGGAATCCATTGTTAAAGCTCTTGCAAGGGCGGTACGTTGTTTCATACCTCCTGAAATTTGGTGGATAGAATAATCTTTGTATGCTGAAAGTCCCACCATATCAAGATATCTATTGGCTTTTTCCTCCTGCTCCTCCTTAGAAGCTCCTGCAAGCTTTAGGGGGAATTTTACATTTTCAATTACATTAAGCCAAGGATACAAGCCATGCTCCTGAAACATAACAGTTCTGTCTGCACCCGGTTTGGTAACCTTTTCACCATCAACTGTAATCTCACCTGTTGTAGGAGTTTCAAGTCCTGCAACAAGGTTTAATAATGTTGTTTTTCCACAACCTGAGACACCTACAATACATATAAACTCCCCTGTTTCAATTTCAATGTTAATATTGTTTAATGTAGAGTCTTTAGTGTTATCATACTGCTTACTGAGATTATTGATTATTAATGACATATAAACTTTTGCTCCTTACTGATTAGCGTATAAGTCTTCATCTGTTGGAATATCATCAATAAATTCTTGTTCCTTACTGATTCTTGCAAAATCCGAAATTGAGGTTTTGTTAATTTCTGTGCTTACACCAATTCTTGTAAAGGCTTCCTTTATAATGCTTTCACTTAGTGATTTTCCTGTTGCATCGTCAAGTTCTTTGTTAATAATTTCCAAAGAGTTGTCTAAATCATTGTTGATTGTTTCAGTTGCACTATTATGAGCTTCTAAAAACTTCTCAACAAGTTCAGGGTTATTTTCCATAAATTCTTTTCTTACTACAACAACAGCAACGTCATATTCGCCATCTAAATACACTTCATCATAATCAAGAACAAGCTCTGCTCCCTTTTCAAGAAGCGTTGCACCCCAAGGCTCCGGAACTAAGGCTGCGTCAATATCACCACGTTCCATTGTGTTTGCAACGTCAGCATTTTCAACTGCACTTATGGTTACATCTCCTCCTTCTGTTGTAGGCTTCAAGCCATTTTCTGCAAGAAGATTAAGCAAGCATAAATGCTGTGTATTACCTATCTGCGGAATAGCAACTGTTTTACCTGCTAAATCCTTTACGCTCTCAATGTCTGAACCTTCTCTTTTTACCAACACTGCACCGCCCTTTGTTGCACTCGAAAGTATAACTACATCACCATTTGATTTTGAATTAGCTGTAATTGCAGGCACAGGTCCAATATATCCGATATCTATATCGCCTGCAAACAAAGCCTCCTGTTCAGCAGGACCTGCATTAAATGCTGTCCACTTAACATTTACATCATCACCTAAGCTTTCTTCAAGTGTACCCTCTGCCTTTATAAGCAAAGCCTGGGCATGAGTTACGTTGTTAAAATATCCAATGTGAATTTCCTTAGCTTTTTCACCGCTGTTTGAGCAAGCAGTAATACTGAATGTGATAATTGCAAGTAAAATAACCGCTGTGATTTTTTTGATTGTTTTTTTCATAATATTTCTTCCTTTCGTTGCAAAGCAACCTTTATTGTGTTTATTATACATAAGTAGTTTTAAATAATAAACGGAAATATTTGAAAAGGTTTTCACTTGATTTTACAGCTATATTTTGATATTATAGTATTATTAAAGAAATAATTTTAGCAAATTTGTGTAAACGTTTTCAAAAAGGTGATAATATGTCATTAAAAGAAATTGCCGAATTAACCGGAGCTTCCATTGCCACAGTATCAAGAGTTTTAAATAATACAAACTATGTTTGCAACGACCCTTCACTTGCACAAAAAATTTGGGACACCGCAAAAGAAATGAAATATATCCCAAACACCTTTGCAAGAGATTTGCGAAAAGGTAAAACTATTAATGAAAAGCCCTTTGTTGTAGATGTTTTTATTACAAGATTTAATTCTGTAGACAAGGACTTGTTTTTTAAGGAGCTTTTTCTGGATTTGCAGGAGGAGCTTTTGCTAAATGGCTGTTTATCCGGGGATGTACTAAACTCAACGGATTTTATGGAATTAGTTGAGAAAAGTAAAAACAATACACCGCTTGTGCCTTATAAATCTACCAAAAACATTATAGAGGAAAAGAATAACAATAAACTTGCATATATGCTGACCAAAAATAATACAGGGCTTATTGTTTTAGGTAAATGTCCTTCTGAGCTTATACCTGTGCTTAAGAAAAGATATGTTGCAATTGCAGGCGTTGACAGAAACCCAACTGATTATAAGTATGACGAAGTTGTGTGTAACGGCGCAACTGCTGCAGAAAAAGCAATTGAATACCTTATTTCCCTTGGCCATACAAATATTGCATATATAGGGGATTGTAATTATGAATCACGATATATAGGATACTATCAATCCCTAATAAACCACAAAATACCACTGAATCACAATAATATTTATCCTACAAATCAAACAACCGATGAAGGCTTTAAGGTAATGAATGAAATTATTTCCTCGGAAAACAGACCCACTGCCATCTTCTGTGCAAATGACTGCACAGCATTAGGCGTGTTAAAAGCTCTTAAGAAAAATAAAAAAAGAGGGTATATTCCCTCTGTAATTTCTATTGACAATATTTTTGAAGCCCAAAATACTTCTCCAATGCTTACCACAATTGATATACCAAAAAAGGAAATGGCTCACCTTGTACTAAGGTTGCTCATTGACAGGAAGAAAGGCCTTCATAAAGAAAATGTACGTATAGAATTGCCTTGTAAATTGGTAATACGGGAAAGCTGTAATTATGTTTAGAGCAGGCAACCAATTATTGTATTTATTAACGTATAAATCAAAACCACAATTAAACTAGTGGTTTGCACAGCACCTAAAAGGGGCATAGAAAGTTTGACAACACATTACCATTATGAACAGCCGCTCGCATGCGGTTGTTTATTTTTGCTGCCTTAGGGCTTGCTTTTAGCTCGCACTTTTTATTCCAGTAGAATTGGGAGTTTATTTTCCACGTCTAAAGTCATTAAGAAAGCCCCGAAAACACAGCGTTGTCGGGGCTTTTGAGCATTTTCGATTGTGTTTTTTGCGGTCTGATTATCTCTTTGAGAATCTGTAAGAGCGTTAAGAAAAGGTTCGGTGAACCTTTTTTAGCTCTGCAAAACTCAGCTGTGCTGAGTTTACCGCAGGGCGAATAGAGATAACAGCTGAACTTCTGAACAAAAAAAGAAAGCTCCGACAAAATCGAAGCTTTCTAAAAATCTGTAAACGCAAATTATCTCTTTGAGAATCTGTAAGAGCGTTAAGAAAAAGGTTCGGTGAACCTTTTTTAGCTCTGCAAAACTCAGCTGTGCTGAGTTTAC
>CAYRTG010000049.1:6335-8590 GCA_964427365.1 uncultured Ruminococcus sp.
AAAAGGTTCGGTGAACCTTTTTTAGCTCTGCAAAACTCAGCTGTGCTGAGTTTACCGCAGGGCGAATAGAGATAACAGCTGAACTTCTGAACAAAAAAAGAAAGCTCCGACAAAATCGAAGCTTTCTAAAAATCTGTAAACGCAAATTATCTCTTTGAGAACTGTGGCGCACGACGTGCGGCCTTGAGGCCATATTTCTTTCTTTCTTTCATACGTGGGTCACGTGTAAGGAAGCCTGCCTTTTTAAGTGCAGGACGAAGAGCTTCGCTATCATACTGGAGAAGCGCTCTTGAAATACCATGACGGATAGCGCCTGCCTGACCTGTAACACCACCGCCGCTTACACGACATACTACGTCAAACTTCTCTTGAGTTTCTGTAAGAGTCAGAGGCTGACGAACGATTAATTTAAGAGTTTCAAGACCAAAATAATCGTCAATATCTCTGTCATTGATTGTTACTTTACCGGTACCCTGATAAAGTCTTACACGAGCAACAGAAGACTTTCTTCTGCCTGTTCCGTAAAAATAAGGTGTCTTATCGTACATAATTAATTGCCTCCTTCTTATGCTTCTACAGCCTCAGGCTTCTGTGCCTGATGGTTGTGCTCTGCTCCCTCAAACAGACGAAGTCTGAGTAGAGAGCTTCTGCCTATAGTGTTTGACGGAAGCATACCCTTAACAGCAAGCTCCATAGCCTTTGTTGGGCGAGTAGCCATAAGAATATCGTAACGTGTTTCCTTTAAGTGACCGATATATCCGGTATGACGCTGCCACTTCTTCTGAGCAAGCTTGTTACCTGTGAGAACAGCATCCTTGCAGTTTATAATAATTACGTGGTCACCGCAATCTACGTGAGGCGTGTAGATAGCCTTGTGCTTACCTCTTAAGAGAGTAGCAGCCTGAGCAGCAACACGGCCTAACGGCTTACCGGCTGCATCAATTACGAACCACTTGCGATCAATATCGCTTTTCTTAGCCATAAATGTTGACATAGCTAAATCCTCCTTTGTTATTTTTGAGTCTTGCTTATTATAGTACGTTTAACCCCCGATGTCAACAGCTTTTTGATAAAATTTAAATTTACCAATATATAATCTTCTTTTTCCTCTTGTTTTCTTTTTTATACTCTTTTTTACTCGCAAAAAATTTACAAAAATTTTTACAAAAATGTTACACTTATGCTAGACTTTTGCCTGATACGTGGTATAATTATTGTATATAAAGGAGGCCTCCATATGAGTGCTAGTAATAATTACAGAGTTGGTATTGACTTAGGCGGTACAAATATAGTTGCAGGTGTTGTTGACAAGGATTTCAACATTATTGCAAGAGCAGAATGTAAAACTGCTATTCCACGTCCTGAAAGTGATGTTTGCGACAGCATGGCTGACATTGTAAAAAAAGCTGTCAAAAAAGCAAAACTAAAAATGGATGACATTGCATATGTAGGAATCGGCGTTCCCGGTGCAGTTAATCCTGTAACCGGAATTATTGAAACATCTCCAAACCTGCTTTTTAAAAACTGGGACGTACGCACTATGATGCAAGAACGTCTTAATAAATATATAAAAATTGAAAATGATGCAAATGCTGCTGCATTGGGTGAATTTATGGCAGGCTCTGCAAAGGGCTGCAAAAACGCCGTTTGCATTACACTTGGCACAGGTGTAGGCGGCGGAATAATAATTGATGGCAAAATCTACAGCGGTTCAAACTTTGCCGGTGCAGAGCTTGGACATATGGTTATCGTTAAGGATGGCAAGGAATGTGGCTGCGGACGTAAGGGTTGTTGGGAAGCATATGCCTCTGCAACTGCACTTATAAATATGACAAAAGAAGCTATCAGAAATGAAAAAGCAGAATTTTCATATATGCTTAAACTGGCAGATGGGGACATTAATAATGTAAACGGCAAAACTCCTTTTGACGCTATGCTTGCAGGAGACTACACAGGTCAGGCTGTTATTGATGAATATGTAAGCAATTTGGCTTGTGGTATTGTAAACGTTATAAACATATTTCAACCTGATATACTTTGTATAGGGGGAGGAGTCAGCAAACAAGGTGAAAACCTCCTTGCTCCTGTAAGAGCTATTGTTGAGCAGGAAAGAATTACAAAGCACAACGATAAGCAAACTCAGATTTGCGCAGCTACTCTTGGAAATGATGCAGGTATTATCGGTTCCGCATGCCTTTGATTTGTTAACACTTTTAATTTATAATATCATATAACCAAAAAGAGCATTAAAACCT
>CAYRTG010000050.1:0-7889 GCA_964427365.1 uncultured Ruminococcus sp.
TTGCAGGCTCTGTTGTTTCAGGTTCTGTTGCAGGTTCTGTTGCTTCAGATTCTGTGGCAGGAGCTGTTGTTTCAGGAAGTTCTGTACCATATGCAACCCACTGACCATAATTATAGTATGGCATTGAGTTCGCTGTTCCTGTAGATGTTGTTTCAGGTACAAACATAGTATTACCTGAAGCAAAATCTAAATCTGTTCTGTAGCTAGCCTGTGTATTCCAGAAGTTATCATAGTTATTCTGCTGATCCTTTGTAAAACAAACTTTTGTATAAGCCTTTGTAGCATCAAATGTAGCTGAATATACGTTATCACCAACTAAAGCCATATCTACATTTAAAGCTGCTCCTGAACCTGTACAACCGTTAGTTGCAATGGTGTAGCCATCATTATAGAAGTGAGCATAAGCACTACCCCAGCCAAGTGTATCCTTGAAATAAATTGTATAGCTTTCTGTTTCGCCCTCTACATAAGTATCCCAATATGCTGTTTTACCGTCTTTAGAAACAATCATATTCTGACCTTCTGTAGGAAGAGCGGCCTTAACACCACTCCAGCTACTTGCTGCACATTTAAAGAGATTTGAAGATGTTGTGATTGTTAAATCAGAAGTAAGTGTTACAGACAAAATATTGGATGTTTCAGGCGCCCAATCTCCGTACTCGGAACCTGCTGCATTATAAATGTTAGCGCCCTTATTGCTTTCAGTAGTAGTACTGTTATATTCAGTTAAATCATAATAGATTGTTTCGCCGGCTTTGAATGTTACAGAATTGCTGCCGTATGAAGCTGCATTAACAGTTGAAACAGTACCAACCATAATCATTGATAATATCATTATCATGGCAAGCACAACAGCCAGAGAACGCTTTGATAAATTCTTCATTGTAATTACCTCCAATAAATATATTTACTAATTAGTAGTTAAGCAATATGTTGTTCATTTATTATCTTTACTGTCTGACCGCCCCAGTGATTGCTTTGCAAACAATAATAAACATTGATAAACATATTACTTTTATACTTTTATACTATATCACAAGTATTCATGATTTTCAAGAGAATTAAGAAAAAATTACAAAATCACAAAAAATTTGTTTAATTTGTCAATAAATATTTGTTTAGATAGTTTAATTTTAGCAAGTTATTTTTATTTTATATTTTATAAGTATTATAACTTATGCGATTCCACTTGTAAAGCGGCGAGTATCATTCACTGTTTCAGCCGGGGTTATAATCTCCCACTGAAGCACTGAGGAACTGACGCTCCCATCTCAATTGCAATCTGCCGCAAGTTCCGTATCAAGCAGGCTTGCCGGAGCGTTGATCCGATTTAAATAAAAAACAGCGGTAACCTTTATCGGTTAACCGCCGCTTTTTACTGCCACAATATGTAGCTTTTATCCTTGCAATCCAAAGGAAATTGATATTGCGTTATTTATTTTGTTCATTGAAATTTCATCAATTGCACCCATTTTTTCCTTTAATCGTTGCTTATCTATAGTGCGTATCTGTTCAAGTAACACGACACTGTTTTTTTGCAGTCCGCAATCATGTCCGTCAATGGGAATGTGCGTCGGAAGCTTTGCTTTCGACTGCTGACTTGTTATTGCAGCCGCTATTACTGTCGGACTGTAACGGTTGCCGACATTATTCTGTACAATCAGCACCGGCCTTACTCCTCCCTGTTCTGAGCCTACTACAGGAGAAAGGTCTGCATAGTATATATCTCCACGTTTTATAGTCAAGGATTTTCCCTCCGAAATATTTATTAATAGTATTTTTGACAGCCATAAAATTTTTATACCATTAATATAATATTTGGGTTAAGGAATAGGGTGAAATGATTATTTAATGCGGCGCCGGATAAAAAGAGTTGATAACTTAGATTGGCGGTTACTTAATTTTTATATTGCTGAACTGAGCTTTAAAATCAATTGATTTTATACTAATCTCTCTTATTGCACCGGTGTTATATTCAGATTTGATTTTGTATTCACCGCTTTCGCTTTTTCCTTTGTAATAGGCATAGGCTTTATCACTTCCGGTACATCTGCAATTTTGCTCTTTGTTAAGACTTGATAAAACATTATAAATAACTGAAGAAAATGCTCTTTGAGGAATATAATTTGTCTGTGCCTGAACATTAAATGTTTTATAATTAATATTAAGGGTTTTATCCTTATATGTATATCTATATCCTTTCATAACACTCGGATATAATATTTCAATTGACAATAATTTATGATTATTGGATATTATTTTCCCCTTGATTTTTTTACCATTACAGGTACTGCTTATGTCTGCTGTAAAGTTTTTTGCCGGGGGCGTCGGCTCTTTTGTACAGGAGGTTGAGAACATTACTGATGATAATATAATTAAAAATAACAGCAACGATAATTTTTTCACAAAATCACCTCTGCTGTTATTATATGTTTTAATATATTTAGATTATTACACTAAGGCTTGTGAACTAACCATTGTCTAATGCCAATGAGATGATTACAATAGACCTGTTTCAATTTTCATAAAAGCCTGTGGGATACATTCAATCATATCGCTTGGAAGCATTGAACGCTGACCCAGCTTTTCTGACGCTATATCTCCTGCAAGTCCGTGAATATATACTCCTGCCAAAGAGCCTTTATATGGTTGGCTGCCCTGTGCAATAAGGGAAGCAATTATTCCTGCAAGTACATCTCCCGAGCCTCCTGTTGCCATTCCCGGATTACCCGTGTTTTTATTATACATAAGCTTTCCCTCAGGCGATGCGATAATTGTAATATGACCTTTAAGCACTACAATACAGTTATATACCTTTGCAAAGTTAAGTGCAACAGTTTCTCTGTCCTTGTTGACTTCATCAATCGGCATTTCTGCAAGCCTTGACATTTCACCAATATGGGGAGTTATTACTACAGGAGCTTTTGATGATTTTAATAACTCCTTATCCTGTGCTGCTATATTTAATCCGTCAGCGTCCAGGACTACAGGTATGACTGTTTTTTCCAGAACGTTTTTTACCAATACTTTTGAATAATCAGAAACTGACAATCCGCTTCCAATTAATACAGCATTGTTGTAATTTATTTTTTCTATAAAGGAAATATCATTTGGTACTGCATCTTCCTTTACGGGACAAAATACGGCTTCATAAATTGAGGATGCCATTATAGGATAAATGCTTTCAGGGATTATCATTCTTAAAAGCCCTACACCGCTGCGCAATGCCGCTTTTCCCGACATTATTGCGGCGCCTGCCATACCATAGCTGCCGCATATTGATAATAAGGAACCTACGGCAAATTTATCATCTGCAGGTTTTCTTTTTAATAACGCAGATTTTACATAGTTTTTATCAATAACTTCCTGCATATAATCACCTTTTGTAAAAAAGTTTCAGAACTATATCCTTCTTAAGATAAGGTTTCATTGCATTAAGTGTTTTTTCATTAGGCGTAAAGAACAAAGCTGTTCTGCCATAAGCCGGATGCTGATACACAGCATAATATGTATTTTCATCATCGGCAAAGTCTTCGCAGACTTCATACACCTTCATAAAGTTAAGATTCTTAACGGACTCATCATTTGCTTTTGCAAGTAGGTCAAAAAGCTTCACGTCAATTTTAACAATTGTCTTACGCTTACGCTTTGCTGTTATTTTACTTACAACTATAGTATCCTGAACAATTTGATATTCATACTCAACATTCTGATTTGTACGTATAAACCAAATAAGCCATACACCGAATATAAGCAAGAAAAAAGCGATATAAATAAAATATGCAACTAAAACCTGCATTTTTGCCAAAATAATAAAAAGCACAGGTATCAGTACAACAAAAAACACTGTTGCTAAGAAAATAATTCTGTCTTTGATTTTTCGTTTTTTCTTTACAAGCTGCTCTATAAATATATCGTTCACGTTAATTTCCATAGCCTTTCCGGCTGCAAATAGTTTATTAAAGATTATTTATACGCTTTGCTGCAACCGGACAATGCATATAATTTAATTAGTGTATTTCTTAACACTAATAACTTCTTTATCTAGGATATAATAGCATATGAAGAAAAAATTTTCAACAAAAGTCTTGCATATTTTCTCCTAAAATGTTATTATAACCAAAGATAACGCTATGACAAAGGAAGTAGCATTTCAAAAATACTTTAAAGAGAGGGCTTGCCTTGGTTGAAAGCTGCCTGAGTATTTGACTTGTGAAGTTCCCTTTTGAGCGGTGAGGCTGAAACTAAGTAGGCTTCAACGGTGTTTGGCTCCGTTAACGGCATAAAGAGTGTTTGCTCGGTTTGGTGCAAAAAATTAGGGTGGTACCACGGAATTTATTTCGTCCCTTCGTCTTACGGAGGGACTTTTATTTTTATGGAGGTAAATATGGACGAAAAAATTATCAGTCTTAAAAATGAGCTTAACAAAAAGCTGGATGAAGTTAGCAGTCTTGTAGATCTTGAGTCTATCAGAGTCAGCTTTCTTGGCAAAAAAGGCAGCATTACAGGTCTTATGAAAAATATGAAAGACCTTTCTAATGAGGCTAAAAAGGAATTTGGTAAGCAGGTAAACGATTTAAAGGTTTCTGCGGCTAAAATTATTGAAGAAAAAACTGCTGAACTTAAGGAGCTTGAAATTCAAAGAGAAATCAACTCTATGCCACAGTTTGATATTACTACTCCTGTTGATTTGGGCCGAGGCTCTTATCACCCTATTACACTTGTTCAAAGACAATGTGAGGAAATTTTCCGCTCTATGGGATTTACTGTTGAAGATTACTCAGAGGTTGTTACTGACTATGAATGTTTTGAATCTCTTAACATTCCTAAGCATCACCCTGCAAGAGATATGCAGGACACTTACTATCTTGAAAACGGTCAACTGCTAAAATCTCAGACTTCTGCTGCTCAAAATGCAATTCTGAAAAAGTATGGCAAAAATTTAATTGAAAATAATGTTCCCATTAAAGCTATCTTCCCCGGCAGATGTTTCAGAAATGAAGCTACTGACGCTTGCCACGAAAACACATTCTTTCAAATGGAGGGTGTTATGGTTGACAAGGACATAAGCATTTCAAACCTTATTTACTTTATGAAAACTATGCTTTCGGAAGTATTTAAAAAAGACATTAAGGTCAGGCTTCGTCCGGGATTTTTTCCATTTGTAGAACCGGGATTCGAGCTTGACATAAGCTGTCTTATATGCGGCGGCGAAGGTTGTGCTTCCTGTAAACACAGCGGTTGGCTTGAATTATGCCCTTGCGGTATGATTCACCCTGAGGTTCTTAAAGAAGGCGGCATTGATCCTGAAAAATACACGGGCTTTGCCTTTGGTCTTGGGTTAACAAGACTTGCAATGATGAAATACGGTGTTAAAGATATCAGAGATTTAAACAGTGGCAGTCTTAAATCTTTATCACAGTTTACTGACGATAAGTAAGGAAGGAGGCATTTATTATGTTTTTATCAATGAACTGGATTCAGGATTTTGTTGACCTTAGCGGTCTAAACAAAACTGAGCTAATACATCAATTTTCTCTTTCTACTGCAGAAGTTGAAAATGAGATATACTACAAAGGCTCTGATTTACAAGGTATTGTAGTCGCAGAAATTAAATCTGTTGAGAATCACCCTGAGTCAAAAAAGCTGCATCTTCTTAAGGTTGATACCGGTGAGCGTGAGCTTACTGACGTTGTGTGTGGTGCGCCTAATGTAAGAATAGGTATGAAAACTGCTTTTGCCAAAGTCGGCGCTAAAATAGGAAAAATTACCATTGCTCCAAGACCTTTGGCAGGATACACATCTTATGGTATGTGTTGCTCCGAAGCTGAAATAGGTATTAGCGATGATAACTCAGGTATTATGGAAATAACTGACGATATTCC
This sequence comes from uncultured Ruminococcus sp., assembly GCA_964427365.1. GTDB lineage: Bacteria > Bacillota > Clostridia > Oscillospirales > Acutalibacteraceae > Ruminococcoides. The sequence continues at coordinate 5,886 of CAYRTG010000050.1, forward strand.
TAACGGAACAGATATTAAGGATGCATACGAAATTGATGACATTATTTTTGAGGTTGACAACAAATCCCTTACTAACCGCCCTGATTTGTGGGGACATTATGGTATTGCAAGAGAGTTTGCCGCACTTGCAAACAGAGAACTAAGACCTCTTAATGTTGATGACTTGGATGCTTACAACAGTTTACCGCAGATTGATATGAAGATTGAGGATCCCCTTTGTCAAAGATACTCCTGCTTACAGGTTGAAAACATTAACAGAAATATCAGTCCTGTTAATATGAGAATAAGACTTTATTATTGCGGTATGAGAGCTATCAACTTCTTAGCTGACCTTACCAATTACTTAATGCTTGAGATGGGACAGCCGATGCACGCTTTTGACTCTCGTAAGGTTGAAAAAATCAGAATTAAGCGATTTGAAAAACCTTTTATTTTCAGAACCCTTGACGGTACTGACAGAAAGATTGACGAAAATACACTTATGATTTGTAATGGCAACACTCCTGTTGCTATAGCAGGTATTATGGGTGGACTGGACTCAGAAATTGTTGATGATACTACGACTTTAACACTTGAATCAGCTACATTCAACCCGGTTTCTATCAGAAAATCAACTGTAAGACTTGCTCACAGAACCGATGCATCTATGAGATATGAAAAGTCACTTGACCCTGAAATGACTGATGTTGCTATCGGAAGATTTGTTAAGTTGCTTAAACAATATGACAGTGGAATCAAGGTTGTATCTTCCCTTACTGATGAATATGCTTATAAGTATGATACTGTTACACTTGAATTTAACAAAAGTTTTGTAAACAGATACACAGGTATTGAAATCAGCAATGAGCAGATTGTTAAAACACTCTCTTCATTAGGCTTTAAGGTTGAACTTAACGATGACAACTTCAAGGTTGTTGTCCCTTCCTGGAGAGCTACTAAGGACGTAACAATCAAGGCTGATATTATTGAAGAAATCACAAGAATTTACGGCTATGATAATTTTGAAATTAATACAACTCGTTCCCCTCTTTATCCTGTAAGAAAGGAAGCTGTTAAGAGTGATGAGGAAAAGATCAAGGACATTTTGGTTAAGAAATATAATATGCACGAACTACACTCTTACGTATGGGTTTACTATGACGAACAAAAAGCTCTGGGTATTCCTGTGGAAGAAAATGTTAAACTTGCTAATGCTACTAACCCCAACATTGAAACTATCAGAAAGTCAATCATTCCCACACAGCTTTGCCAGGTTAATGTGAATACCTCTTTTTCTTCTGAGTTTGGCGTGTTTGAAATTGGCAGAGTTGTTGATGGATTAGATGAAAACAACCTTTGTATTGAAAAGAAGAAGCTTGCAATTACTTTGTTTAGCAAGGATTGTGACGTTAAATCTCTTTATTTTAAGCAAAGAGATATGCTTGCTACAATTACTGATGATTTAAAACACAAAACACTTACATTTGCAGCTGCTGAAGCTACTCACGGTTATGAGCATCCTGTAAATCTTAACAAGATTATACTTGATGGAAAGGAAATTGGCATTATAGGCATTGTTCATCCTGTTATCAGCAAGAAAATTGACAAGAAAGCTGCTATTGTTTTTGCAGAAATTGACATTAATAAATTTGCTGAAGTTAAAAATGCAAGTATTTCATATAATGAACCGTCAAAATTCCCTGTTATGACTTATGATTTAAGCCTTGAAATTCCTGATGGCAAGTTCTTTAAAGACTTAGCTGAATGCTGGGAAAATGAAGGCAAGGAAATTCTAAAAGGCACAAGAATTGTTGACACTTATGATACTGAGTTTATTCACAGTATGACAATCAGATTTGACTTTGCTTCAAATGAAAGAACATTATCTTCATCTGAAGTACAGGAAATTATGGATAAGGTTATTGAAAACCTTGCCGGTATCGGTGTGAAGCTAAGAAGTTAATAACAGCAACTATTCGCTTTATTGCAAAAAACTTCGGGCTGTCTGATGACAGCCCGATTTTT
>CAYRTG010000051.1:0-7851 GCA_964427365.1 uncultured Ruminococcus sp.
TGATCGGTCTCATCCGGCTTGCACTGCATGGTAACATATCCCTTATTTTTTAAGACACAAGGTTTGTCACAATCACAGCTTGCAGAAATGGTCGGTGTTTCCAAAAACACAATAAGCTCCATTGAAACTGGTCAATTTAGTCCTACTGCGAAGCTTGCTTTGATTTTATGAGTTGCTCTTGATAAAAAATTTGAGGATTTGTTTTACTTTTACTTCAACTTAGGATTGGGAAAAATGAAGTAAAAAGTTTTATAAACAGGAGATTGATTATGGCGGTTACCTTCTCGGTTAGTCACAAGTTAAGTGACGATGAAATATATATACGTACTGCTGTGTTTGTTCAGGAACAGAAATTCAACGAGGAATTTGATACAATCGATAATAATTGTACTCATATTGTACTATATGAAAACGGAAATGCCGCTGCCTGTTGCAGATTTTTTAAAGGTGACAAGGCTGATGAATATTACATTGGCAGAGTTGCTTGTCTTAAAGATTACCGAGGCAAAAGCTACGGCAGAATGATAATGAAAAAAGCTGAGTATGAAATCAGGAAACTAGGCGGTAAAATAATTGCTGTTTCTGCTCAGCTTAGAATTTCTCAATTTTATGAAGGACTTGGATATACTAAAATTGGGAAAATCTATCTTGACGAATACTGTGAGCATATTCATATGGAAAAAGAGCTTAAAAGTTTTGTATAGAACAGTTGCCTCAAACTAATAAAGTAATATACAGTTGGTATAAAATGAAAAATCGGTTAAACCGCCTTTTACTTATATTTATACATCTTTCATTGTAAGGGATATTCTTTGCTTTTTTATATCAACAGAAATGATTTTTACCTTTACAATGTCTCCTACTTTAAGTACGTCTGACGGGTGTTTAATAAATCTATCGCTTATTTGTGAAATATGAACCAAACCGTCCTGATGAACGCCTATATCTACAAATGCACCGAAGTCGATTACATTTCGTACTGTACCAGTGAACTCCATTCCGTCCTTTAAGTCCTCAATTCCCATTACGTCAGTACGGAGCATCGGTGCAGGAAATTCGTCACGCGGGTCGCGTCCGGGACGTGTAAGCTCATCAAGAATATCATTAAGGGTTGGGACACCTATGCCAAGTCTTTCTGCAATTTCAGCTTTATTCTTTACTTTATCCTTAATATCTGCTATACCACCCTTTCTAACATCTTCATTTTTATATCCGCAAATTTTTAAAAGCTCTTTTGCTGCTTTGTAGGATTCAGGGTGGACAGCAGTATTGTCAAGGCTTTCCTTACTGTCTGCTACTCTTAGAAAGCCTGCGCACTGTTCAAATGCTTTAGGTCCAAGTTTAGGCACTTTCTTTAATTCTGAGCGAGAATTAAATTTGCCGTTTTCTTCCCTGTATGCAAATATATTTTTGCATACTGTAGAGTTAAGTCCTGCAATTCTCTGTAACAATGCAGGCGATGCTGTATTAAGGTCTGCACCTACAGAGTTTACACAATCTTCAACTACTCCGTCTAGGGTTTCACCAAGACGTTTTTGGGGCATATCGTGCTGATACTGTCCTATACCTATTGATTTAGGGTCAATTTTTACAAGCTCTGCAAGAGGATCCTGTAATCTTCGAGCAATTGATACTGCACTTCTGAGTGTAAGGTCTAACTCAGGAAGTTCCTGTGCAGCCAGTTTACTTGCCGAATAAATTGACGCACCTGCTTCATTTACAATCATATAAGCTAAATCAGGCTTATTTACCTTAGCAATTACTTCTGCTGCAAACATTTCAGTTTCTTTGCTTGCCGTACCGTTGCCTATTGAAAGCACAGTTGCGTTATATTTCTCAATGAGAAATATAAGCTTTTCCTGTGATTCCTTAACCTTTGCCTGACTATGAGTTGGATATATTACTGTAGTATCCAAAACTTTGCCTGTTTCATCTACAACTGCAACTTTGCATCCTGTACGGTAGCCCGGATCAAGTCCGATTACGACCCTATCCTTTACAGGGGGCTGCATTAACAGCTGATGCAGATTTGTCGCGAAAAGCTTCATTGCCGATACATCTGCATTTTCAGTAAGCTGATTTCGTACCTCACGTTGAATTGAGGGCAACAACAGACGATTATAGGCATCTTCACAAGCCATAACAACAGCGTCTGAACAGGGGTTATCAGATTTTACCATTATTGACTTAATCATATTCATCGGCTTTGAAGCATCAATTTCAATACTGACCTTAAGAAAATTTTCTCTTTCACCACGGTCTATTGCCAATACTCTGTGTCCGCTGATTTTCTTAACAGGTTCTGAAAAATCGTAATAAATTGTATATACGCTTTCTGTATCTTCATCTGATGCTTTTGACACAACAATACCGTTATACCATACAAGGTTAAAAAGACGCTTGCGGATTTCTGCTTGATCAGAACAAATTTCAGCTATAATATCCAGTGCCCCCTGCAAAGCGTCTTCAGGTGTTTCAACACCCTTTTCTAAGTCAACATATGCTTCTGCTAAATCAATAGGATAGGCTTTATCATCGTCCTGATTCAAAATATATGCCGCCAAAGGCTCAAGACCTTTTTCTTTAGCAATTGACGCCCTTGTTTTACGTTTAGGTCTGTATGGACGGTAAATATTCTCAAGGTCAGTAAGAGTTTCCGCCTTGGAAACAGCTTCAATTATTTCGTCTGTCAATTTTCCTGCTGCTCCAATCAGGTTGGTAATCTCCTTTGCTCTTGCGTCAAAATTACGCATATACTCCAGTCGCTCAGCAAACTGACGAATAAGCTGATCGTCCATAGAGCCGTGAAGTTCCTTACGATAACGAGCAATAAATGGTATTGTATTTCCCTCATCAAGAAGGTTTATTACATTCTCAGCATATTGGGTCTGAATTTTAAATTCTTCCGATAAATTTTTAATATAGTCCATTTTATTTCCTTTTCATAAATTTGATTTTTGTATTAGAATTAGAAGAGAAAAGCGGACAGCTTAAAGCTATCCGCCAAAAAACTCTTGAACTAAATATTAGGTTAAATTACCAATGATATCGCCAATGTCTTCAGTTTCTTTTGGAATATCTGTAGAACCTGTAAGGCAATCATCTACATCATATTCAACTAACTCCAATTCAGGTGTTTCATACTTGTTCATTTTACGCACCTCCGTATATTGTTATATTTAAACTTTATATATCAAGTATATCACAACCTTAATTTATTTTCAATGATAATTATGCACAAAGATATTAATTTACTCTAACTAAAACAGAGTAAATTGGACAGAAAAACAGTTTTAATTTAAATACTGTTGGATTTTAGGTTATACAGGGCTTGCCATAGATTATAAGATTTGATAAAATATAAGCATATTATATGGGAGAAAAATATGAACCCTGTTATTGAATTATTTGGTTTGCAGCTTAGCGTATATGGCATATTCGCCACTGTGGGACTTATACTCATGGGTTTAGTTGCAATTAAGCTTTCAGAAAAATTTAATATTATAACTAAGAATATTATTATCGGAGAAATCTTTGCTCTTATAGGTGCTTTAATCGGTGCTCATATTTTGTATGGATTTACAAATCTTGACTATATTATAGATGGTATCAGCCAATATATAAGTAATAAAAAAGATATTGGATTTTTATGGAATATTATAAGCACAGCCTTTGGGGGAATGGTATTTTACGGAGGCTTATTTGGCGGTTTAAGCTTTGGATTTCTGTACTGTATAATCAGAAAAATTGATACTTCTGAATTTGCAGACTCCTTTGCTGTAGGAATTCCTCTTTTTCACGCATTTGGTAGGGTAGGATGTTTTTTCAGCGGGTGTTGCTTTGGAATTGAAAGCAGTTTTGGTTTTACTGCTGAAAATTCATTAATTGATTTATGCAATGGAGTTAATCGTTTTCCTGTTCAGCTTTTGGAAAGTGGGTTGAATATAGTTTTATTTGTTGTACTGATTTTATTGTTCTATAAAGGAATTTTAAAAGGTTCTCTGATTTATGTTTACCTATTCTTATACAGCATTGTAAGATTTTTTGACGAGTTTTTAAGAGGTGATACATACAGGGGAATTTATTTTGGATTATCCACAAGTCAATGGATAAGCATTATTCTTTTTTTTGTAAGCCTTATTATTTTAATTAAAAAAATTAAAAACAGACAAAAAGAAGAATTTGTTTACAGATGATAATATTTTTCTTTGATAGAAAAATACATAATGTCTTAAGTGTTATTATTTATTAGTATATTTTGAAAGGAACAGATAATAATTGTCAGGTATATGTTATGAAAAAATGCGACTACTGCGGTAAAGAAATTTCTTATATGGAGCAATACTGTTGTGAGGATTGCCATAGAAAGGCTATTAAATTTTATGATTTTCAAGAGAAGTACACTAAACTGTTTTCTGTTATTAACTGCATTTGTGTGTTTGCAATTCCTATCGGACTGCTATTTTTTTCCCTTGTAAACGCGATAGGATTTACAATGGTTGCTTTTGCTCTTGATTTTTTAGGCATTACTGTTTTCCTTTTGCCGTTTCCTACTGACAATATGATTTCAAAATTTAAATTAAAAAAAGCTACCAATATTTGCAAAGCTTTAGGTGTTGTTTTGTTTTGTATAGGAATTGTACTTACTGTCCTTGATTTTATTTTATACATATAATTATCTTTTTCTGCAATGTATATATTCCTCTGAAGTGTCAATACTAACTGTGATTAAAGGAGGCTTTAATATGTTAGATAAAATTGCATTGACACTTGCTATTATCGGTGGTCTTAACTGGGGCAGTATCGGTATTTTTCAGTTTGACTTAGTTGCTTTTATTTGCGGCGGTCAGACAGGAATTATCAGCAGAATTATTTATATTCTTGTAGGTCTTGCTGCTATTTGGTGCATTTCATTACTTTTCAGAGATAATGAGATTGAGGATGACACATCAATAAACAGTCGTGCGTAAAACTTTATTAAATTAAGAATCATAACCCCACCTGTTTATTGAAACTTTTATGAAAAGCAGACAATAAAAAACAATTAAGCGAACCCCTGTTCAATTCTAAATTGTGCAGGGGATTTGTAATGTAATTTAGAAGATAAACGGTAATTATTAAAGTATTTAATATAACTTATGCGATGATATCCTCCGTTTGTAAAGCGTCTGTCGCAAGCTCCGTTTCAAACAGTATTGCCGGAGCGTTTTTCCGATTTAAAAAGTTGACGAGTTAGAAAAATTCCGTAAAAGAATTAAAAATCCCCATTTATCAGAATCAACTGACAAATGGGGCATAATAATTTATGTAAAAACAATTAACCAAAAGAATTGATTATGCTTCAACAAGTGCCTTTGTATCACGTGCAATAACAAGCTCTTCGTTTGTAGCAATAAGCTCTACTCTGATTTTTGAGTTATCTGTAGAAAGCTTACCCTGAATACCGTGAACTGCATTGTTATTAGCGTCAACATCTATTTCAACACCAATGCACTCAAGATACCTGCATACTTCATATCTTAGCTTTGGCTGATTTTCTCCAAGACCTGCTGTAAAAACAATAGCGTCGCAGCCGCCAAGAGCTATATAAAATGAACCAATATACTTAGCAATCTGATAGTAAAGCATATCGTGGGCAAGTTTAGCACGAAGGTTACCATGATTTTCAGCATCTGTAACATCACGGTCATCACTGGATACGCCGGATACACCCAGAAGACCTGATTTCTTATTAAGGATGCCGTCAATTTCCTTAGCGGAAAGGTGTTCCTTTTCCTCGATAAAGGTTACTACAGACGGGTCAAGAGAGCCTGTACGAGTACCCATCATAAAGCCGTCAAGCGGTGTAAGACCCATTGTTGTATCAATTACCTTACCACCATCAATAGCTGTGATAGAAGAACCATTGCCGATATGACAAGTGATAATTTTTAAATCCTTAATATCCTTGCCCATTATCTTTGCCATTTCTCCGCTTACAAAACGGTGAGATGTTCCATGGAAGCCATAACGGCGCACACCATATTTTTCGTAATACTCATATGGAATTGCATACATAAATGCTTTTGGAGGCATTGTGCTGTGAAAAGAAGTATCAAATACTGCAACCTGAGGTACATCCTCTCCAAATACCTGTGTGCAAGCTTCTATACCTTGAATATTTGCTGGGTTATGAAGAGGAGCTAAAGGTGAAAGCTCTCTGATTTTTTCAATAATTTCTTTATTAACAATACAAGATTCACTAAATACAGAACCACCCTGAACAACTCTGTGACCGATTGCAGAAACTTCTGATAAATCCTTGATTACACCGCACTCAGAGTCCATAAGCATATCCTTAACCTGCAAAAATGCTGTTGTATGGTCAGGCATTGGAACTTTCTTTTTGATTTCCTGTCTGTTTGCTTTATATCCGATTACTGAACCCTCGGAACCGATTCTTTCACAGTTACCCTTTGCAAGTACCTTTTCTCCATCCATATCAATTAACTGATACTTAAGAGATGAACTGCCTGCATTAATTACTAATATTTTCATTTTACAATCCTCCAATGTTGATTATTATATAATTAAGTACTATAATATAATAAACTAAATCTTAGGAATTTTCAAGTAAGTTTGACCAAAACTGCCCAAAATCAGGAGGAATTATGAAGGCTTCTGCTGTAATTTGCGAATACAACCCATTTCATAATGGCCATAAGTACCAGATTGATTGTATAAAAGAGAATAGTGACAATGCTGTAGTTGCAATTATGAGTGGAAATTTCACCCAAAGAGGTGATATTGCTATAATTGACAAATTCCAAAGAGGTGAAATTGCTGTTAAAAACGGCATTGACCTTGTTGTAGAACTACCTGTGGTTTATGCTTCAAGCGGAGCTGAAAGCTTTGCAAGAGGCGGTGTTCAGCTTGCTAACGCTTTAGGCTGTACGGAAAAACTTTGTTTCAGTACGGAAGAAAGCAATATCGATTTATTGATTAAAGTCGCAGATGCTTTTGAAAATCCTCAGTTAAATGATGAAATCAAGAAAAATATGAAACTTGGAAATTACTATCCACAGGCTGTAGAAAGGGCTTTTGAAACTATATATTCCCCAAAATTTGCAGAAGTAGTAAAAAAACCAAACAACACATTGGCCGTAGAATATATTAAAATGCTTAAGAATACAGATATTGAACCATTTATAACAAAAAGAATAGGAACCGAACATGATGAAGCAGATTGCATCGGTGATACTGCCAGCGGAAGTCATTTAAGAAAAATGATACTTCAGGGCGATGAAGATGTATATAAATATATGCCGAAAGTTAATGGTGAAATATTTAGCAATCCTGCTTCTGTTAAAAATCTTGAAAAGGCTGTTTTGTTAAAGCTGAGAACAATGAGTATTGATGATATATCTCAGTTGCCTGATGTTGCGGAAGGTCTTGAAAATCGTATTTTCAATGCTGTAAGCAAGGCTGTTTCCCTTGATGAATTGCTTACTGCTGTTAAAACTAAAAGATACACACTTGCACGAATTAGGAGAATAATAATTTGTGCATTGCTTGGAATTAAGGCACATATGCCCAAAGAAACTGTGCCATATATAAGGGTTCTGGCCTTTAATAAAAAAGGTCAGGAATTGATGAAGGATATAAAATTCAAGGGCAGCCTGCCATTAATTACAAATGTTGCAGAGGGTTATAAAAATCTTAATGAAAAAGCAAAAGAAATTTTTAAAATTGATTTACTTGCAAGTGATATTTACAGTTTGGCAACAAAAAAAATTGAGCCTTGCGGAAAGGATTTCACCAAGGGCTTTATAAAAATATAATTTTAGAAAAATTATTCTTTGAATATATAAA
>CAYRTG010000052.1:0-7707 GCA_964427365.1 uncultured Ruminococcus sp.
AACTTTTATTCGTATATGTAAATCTAATTTTGAAATATTTCTGTATTAACGGTTACATCTTTATGACAAAATTGGCTTCATGTGGTTATTCGTGCTAATCTGTAAATTTTTTGTAATTAATATATGTTAAATAATACAGAAAATTTTTCAATATTTATTGTTTTTTAACTTAATATATAAAATAAATTATAATTCTTTTTTGCAAATTTTTGTTAACATATTTTTTATATAATATATACTGTTGAATATTTTATATTCATATTAAACTTAAGCGGGGGAATAATAATGAAAAAAATGGAACAGATGTATGAAGGCAAAGCTAAAAAGGTTTTTGCTACAGACAAGGAAGATTATTGCATAGTATCCTACAAGGATGACGCAACAGCTTTCAACGGAGAAAAAAAGGGTACGATTGTTGGTAAGGGAGTTGTAAACAACCGTATGAGCAATTTTATGTTCAAGCTCCTTGAAGCTAAAGGTATTCCTACTGACTATGTAGAGGAATTAAATGACAGAGAAACTGTTCTTAAGAAAGTTGAAATTATTCCTCTTGAAGTTATTATACGTAATAAAGCAGCAGGTTCTTTTTCAAAAAGATTTGGCATTTCTGAAGGAACACCTCTTAAATGCCCAACCTTAGAATTCTGCTTAAAAGATGATGAGTTAGGCGACCCAATGATTAACAATAGTCAGATTTACGCTATCGGTGCTGCTACTAAAGAAGAAATTGCCCAAATTTCAGAGCTTGCTTATAAAGTAAATGATGTAATGGTAGAATTCTTTAAATCTGTAAATATTGATTTAATTGATTTTAAGATTGAGTTCGGACGTTTCCACGGAGAAATTATTCTTGCAGACGAAATCTCCCCTGATACTTGCCGCTTCTGGGATGTAGATACCCGGGAGAAACTTGATAAAGACAGATTCCGCAGAGATATGGGTGGAGTAGAAGATGCTTACGCTGAAATGATGAAACGTGTAGGTCTTGCTTAATTTTTAGTTTATTATACTTCGGACGGTGAAACCCTTGAGCATTACATTTGATAATTTACCAAAGGAAGGACTTCACGAGGAATGTGGAGTATTCGGAATATTCGGCGCTGACAGTATAGCTCCTGCCTATGCTTGCTACAATGGACTTTTAGCTTTGCAGCATAGAGGACAGGAAAGCTGTGGTATAGCTGTATCCGATTTGGGAGTAATAAATTATCATAAAAATATGGGACTTGTTTCAGAAGTTTTTAACAATTCAATACTTGACTCTTTAAGAGGACAGATGGCAGTTTCTCATGTTCGCTATTCAACAGCAGGCGGCTCTGTGCTTGAAAACGCACAGCCGCTTGTTATGCGTTATGTAAAGGGAACACTTGCAATTGCTCATAACGGCAATCTTACAAATGCTATGGAAATCCGAAGAGAACTTGAGAAACGTGGCTCGATTTTTCAAACTACCATAGACTCTGAAGTTATTTGCTATATGATAGCAAGAGAAAGACTAAATTGTCATAGTGTAGAGGAAGCTGTGGCAAGGGCTGTGAAAAAATTAGAAGGAGCATTTTCGCTACTTGTAATGAGTCCCTCTAAGCTTATTGCGGCAAGGGATTCTCATGGTTTCAGACCATTGTGTATGGGTAAAATCGGTAAAAGCATTGTTTTTGCAAGTGAGTCAGCAGCACTAGATGCTTGCGGAGCTGATTTTATACGTGATGTAGATCCGGGAGAAATTATTATTGTTGACAATGCAGGGATTCGTTCAACTAAGCGTGATAAACCTTGCAGCAAATCCTTATGTGTATTTGAATATATTTACTTTGCACGTTCAGACAGCTACATTGACGGAGTAAGTGTTTATGAAGCCCGTAAGCAAGCAGGCAAAATATTAGCCAGAGAATTTCCTGTTGAGGCTGATATGGTAATCGGAGTACCTGAATCGGGAATTGATGCGGCTATCGGCTACAGCGAAGAGTCAGGAATACCTTATGAAAAGGGCATAGTAAAAAACAGTTATATTGGAAGAACTTTTATAAAGCCATCTCAAAGTGAAAGGATGAAATCTGTAAGGATTAAGCTAAATCCAATATCAGATAAAATAAAAGGCAAGCGAGTGGTAGTAATTGATGACAGTATTGTCAGAGGAACTACAATTGACCGCATTACAAATATGCTAAAGGACGCAGGTGCAAAGGAAGTCCATATGCGTATCAGTTCACCGCCATTTTTATGGCCTTGTTATTACGGTACCGACATTCCCTCACGTGGCGAGCTGATAGCAGTTAATCATACAATAGATGAAATTTGTAAATTAAGCGGAGCTGATACCCTGGGATATCTGCCGGTTGCTTCACTGACCGAAATGCTTGGAAAAGATATAGGCTATTGTGATGCTTGTTTCTCAGGAAATTATCCCGCCCCGATAACGAAGAACTCTCTTAAAGGCAAGGAACGCGGGGGTATGAATTTTAGTCATAAATGCACCTCAAAGGAGGAAGAATAATGGACAGAAATATATATGAATCACCATTGTCAGCAAGATATTCAGGAAAGGAAATGAAATATATCTTTTCCCCGGATATGAAATTCCGAACTTGGAGAAAGCTGTGGATTGCACTTGCTGAGGCAGAAATGGAGCTTGGACTTCCTATAACACAGGCTCAGATTGACCAGTTAAAAGAACATCAGGATGACATTAACTACGAAGTAGCACAAGAACGCGAAAAGCTGGTACGTCATGATGTAATGAGTCACGTTTATGCTTACGGTCAGCAATGTCCAGACGCTAAAGGTATAATCCACCTCGGTGCAACATCCTGTTATGTTGGGGACAACACTGATATAATAATTATGAATGAAGCATTAAATGTTGTAAGAAATAAGCTTGTTCAGATTATTCGTAATCTTTCAAAATTTGCAGATGAGTATAAAGATTTGCCTACACTTGGATTTACTCATTTTCAACCGGCACAGCCTACAACTGTTGGCAAGCGTGCAACACTTTGGATTCAAGAATTGCTTCTTGACCTTGAGGACGTTGAATATCAGCTTTCAAAAGCTAAATTGCTGGGCTCAAAGGGCACCACAGGTACACAAGCGAGCTTCCTTGAGCTTTTTGAAGGCGACCACGAAAAGTGTAAAGAACTTGATAAGAAAATCGCTGAAAAAATGGGATATAAGGGTTGCTTTGCTGTATCTGGCCAGACCTATTCACGTAAGGTTGACTCTCAGTTTCTTAATGTACTTGCAGGCATTGCTCAGAGTGCATCAAAGTTTTCTAACGATATAAGACTTCTTCAGCACTTAAAGGAAATTGAAGAACCATTTGAAAAGAATCAGATTGGTTCATCAGCAATGGCATATAAACGTAACCCAATGAGAAGCGAGCGTATCGGTTCTCTTTCACGTTATGTAATGGTTGATGTATTAAATGGATACTTTACTTCTGCAACACAGTGGTTTGAAAGAACACTTGATGATAGCGCAAATAAGCGATTAAGTATTCCGGAGGCATTTCTTGCAGTTGATGGTATATTAAACCTTTATGCAAATGTAGCTGACGGACTTGTAGTATATCCAAAGGTTATTGAGTCACATTTAAGAAAAGAACTGCCCTTTATGGCAACAGAAAACATTATGATGGACGCTGTGAAAAATCGTGGAGCTGACCGTCAGGTTCTTCACGAAAAAATCAGGCAGCATTCAATGGCAGCGTCAAAGGTAATCAAAGAAGAGGGTGGAGAAAATGACCTTCTTGAACGAATTGCTAATGATGATGCTTTTGGCGTAACACTTGAAGATTTGGAAAAATTTTTACAGCCTGAAAAATATACAGGTCGTGCTAAGGAACAGACGATGGATTTCTTAGAGGAAGAGGTTAAGCCTGTTCTTGAAAAATATAAAGATTTAGAAATTAAAAAACCTGAAATTAACGTATAAACCGAGAGAGGTATTTAATTATGGTAAAAGCAATTGTAGGCGCTAATTGGGGCGACGAAGGCAAAGGAAAAATTACAGATGTTATGGCAAATAACTGCGATGTTGTAATTCGTTTTCAGGGTGGCGCAAATGCAGGACATACTATTATAAACAATTACGGCAAGTTTGCATTACATCAGCTTCCGTCTGGTGTATTCCACCCTAATATTACAAATATTATCGGAAATGGTGTAGCATTCAGCGTAGAAAATTTTGTTAAGGAAATGAAAGAGCTTGAGGACAGAAACGTACCAAAGCCAAATGTACTTGTTTCTGACAGAGCACAGATTGTTATGCCTTATCACGTAGCCTTTGATTGCTATGAGGAAGAAAGACTTGGTAAAAATTCTTTTGGTTCAACCAAAAGCGGTATTGCTCCATTCTATGCTGATAAGTATAGCAAAATAGGTTTTCAGATTAATGAGCTTTATGATGATGTTGATAGCTTAAAAGCAAAGATTGCCCACGCTGTTGAAATAAAAAATGCTGCATTAAAGAATTTATACCATAAGCCTGAAATTACAGTTGGAGAAGTATTTGATAAACTTATGGAATATAAAGAACTGCTTGCACCGTATGTAGGCGATTCTTTTGAATTTATCCATAAGGCGCTGGATGAAGGCAAGAACATTCTCCTTGAAGGTCAGCTTGGTTCACTCAAAGATACGGACTTTGGTATTTATCCAATGGTTACATCTTCAAATACAATTGCAGGCTATGGTGCAGTAGGCGCAGGTATTCCGCCGTATGAAATCAAAGAAATAGTAACTGTAGTAAAGGCATATTCAAGTGCAGTAGGTGCAGGAGAATTTGTATCGGAAATCTTTGGTGAAGAAGCTGAAAAGCTCCGTAATCGTGGCGGTGACGGCGGTGAGTACGGTGCAACAACAGGTCGTCCGCGTCGTATGGGTTGGCTTGACCTGGTTGCAACCCGTTATGGTTGTAAGATTCAGGGTGCTACTAGCGTTGCGTTTACTGTAATTGATGCACTTGGCTATCTTGATGAAATTCCGGTATGCGTAGGCTATGAGCTTGACGGAAAGGTTATTGACTATTTTCCAAGCACAACAAAGCTTAAGAGATGTAAACCTGTTTTAAAGGTTCTCAAAGGCTGGAAATGCGATGTTATGGGCATTAAAAAGTATGAGGATCTACCCAAGGAATGCAGAGAGTATATAGAATTTGCAGAAAAGGAGATCGGTGTACATATCAGTATGGTAAGTAACGGTCCTTCAAGAGAAGATATAATTTACAGATGAATTGAGGTATCATTATGAGCATTACAAAAGAAAAGATACTTGTTCTTGATTTTGGCGGACAGTACAACCAGCTTATTGCACGCAGGGTACGTGACCATAACGTTTATGCTGAAATTAAACCATTTACTGTAAGCATTGAAGAAATTAAAAAAGAAAAATATAAAGGCATTATTTTTACAGGCGGACCTAATTCCGTATATGATGTAGAGTCACCTAATTTTGATAAGGAAATCCTTGAGCTTGGAATACCTGTGCTTGGTATCTGCTATGGATGTCAACTTATATGCTTGATGGGTGACGGAACTGTAAAGAGCGCCATAACAAGTGAGTATGGCAAAATTGAAATGACTGTTGATAAAGAAAACAGCCTTCTTTTTAAAGACATACCACAGGAAAGCGTTGTATGGATGAGCCATACAGATTATATAAGCAAAGTACCACTGGGCTTTGAAATTACAGCGCACAGTAATGATTGCCCTTGCGCAGCAATGGAAAATGTTGAGAAAAATATTTATGCAGTACAGTTCCACCCGGAAGTAACTCATACTGAGTATGGTAAAACTATACTTAAAAACTTCCTTTTTGAAGTATGTAAGTGTTCAGGTAACTGGAAAATGGATGATTTTTTAGAAAATACAGTAGCAGCTCTTAGAAATAAAATAGGCGATAAGAAGGTAGTTTTAGGTCTTTCCGGTGGTGTGGATTCCTCGGTTGCAGCAGCACTTTTAAGTAAAGCTGTAGGAAAACAGTTGACTTGCGTGTTTGTAGATCATGGCCTAATGCGTAAAGACGAAGGTGATTTTGTTGAAGAAACCTTTACACGCATGTTTGATATGAATTTTGTGCGTGTTAATTGCGGTGAGAAGTTTGTAGCTAAGCTTAAAGGAATTACTGATCCTGAAAAAAAACGTAATATTATAGGCACTGAGTTTTATAATGTTTTCTGGAATAAAATAAGAGAAGAAGCTGACGGAGGATTTTTTGCACAGGGTACAATCTACCCTGACTGTATTGAAAGCGGCAAAGGTGACGCAGATAAAATTAAAACTCACCATAATAAGGTTAAAATGCCTGATGATATTAAGTTTGAAGATGTGATAGAGCCGCTTTGTGACTTATTTAAAGACGAAGTGCGTAAAGTCGGTGAGCTTTTGGGAATTCCTAAGAAACTTGTATGGCGTCAGCCATTCCCCGGTCCGGGACTGGGAGTTCGTATTATCGGTGAAATTACTCAGGAAAAAGTTAAAGTACTACAGGATGCAGATGCTGTTTTTCGTGATGTAATTGAAAAAAGCGGAATTGAACAAGATTTGTCACAGTATTTTGCAGTGTTGCCTGATGTTAAGACAGTAGGCGTTATGGGTGACCATAGAACCTATGATTATCTTATTGCAATCAGAGCAGTAACAACTGATGACTTTATGACAGCTGACTTTGCAAGAATACCCTATGATATACTTGCAAGAGTAGCCAGCCGCATCATAAACGAGGTAGAAAATGTAAACCGAGTAGTTTATGATATCACCTCAAAACCCCCCGGTACAATCGAGTGGGAGTGATAAGAAAAATGATTTTGCGAGGTTGTATAAATGATCACTGAAAAATATGAACACGAATCCGTGAATTACAAAAGGAAACAGACTTGAGCCAAGAAAATTTGCCGCAAAAATAGGTATGGACGACATATTTGCCGGCACGGGAGCGGTTTCGTCTGCTTTTACAGATAAAGCCATTATAACAAACGACTTAATATTAAAAGCATTTGATGAAAAATGCTAAACATGAAAAAGTCATTCGGAAATATCCAATCGAAATCTAATGCATTTATGGTAGAGGATGAAATGAGTCAAAAATTACATACCTCGATGAAATAATAGCGGCACTAAAAGAGTTAAACGGAATGGGTTCATTAAGAGAAATTACCGGTATAATTGAACAACATAATCGATTGAGCAGTATTTATACAAATGTTCACTGGAAAGACAATGTACGGGCAGTAATACAAAGACACTGTAATATGACCAAGTCATATAACGGAGCAGAGAATATTTTTTATTCTGTATATGGTATAGGAGAAGGATATTGGGGTCTTATCAGTATGCGTGGGATAAATGAAAGCACAGATACAAATCCGATAATTCAAAGACAAATTAATGCCATTATAGATAGTCCCAATATAGATAATACACAAAAAGATATGATAATTAAAGCCAGAATAGGGCAAGGATTGTTTCGGGATAAATTAATAGAAAAATATAAGCACTGTCTTATAACCGGTATAGACGATCCGCGCTTGTTAATAGCAAGTCATATTAAACCATGGTGTTCATCTAATAATTATGAGCGGCTGAGTGTGGAAAACGGACTGTTACTATCGCCCCTATATGATAAACTATTTGATATTGGTTTGATTACGTTTGACAAAAAAATGAGGCTCGTTACATCTAGTGAACTGAGTGAATATAATCAGCGAAAAATT
>CAYRTG010000053.1:0-7402 GCA_964427365.1 uncultured Ruminococcus sp.
CATAGGTTTAACTGATAAAATGCTTTACTTTCTGCTCTTTACATTTTATTATTTTTGTAATATAATAGTGGTCAATAATGAATTACTATATAAATTTTTATAGATAAGGAAGATTATTTAATGATAAGCGGCGCAGATATAATGATAAAATGTCTGGAAGCTGAAGGCGTTGACACTGTCTTTGGTTATCCGGGCGCAACAATTTGCCCTTTTTATGACTCACTATATGATTCTAATATAAAACACGTTCTTGTAAGACAGGAACAAAACGCTGCTCACGCTGCCAGTGGTTATGCAAGAGCTTGTATGAAACCCGGGGTTTGTATTGCAACATCAGGTCCCGGTGCTACTAACCTTATTACAGGTATTGCTACTGCATATATGGACTCTATTCCTATGATTGCAATTACAGGTCAGGTACGTTCTGACTTACTTGGCAGAGATGTTTTTCAGGAAGCTGATATTACCGGTGCTTGCGAACCGTTTACTAAGCACAGCTACCTTTTAGAGAGAACTGCTGACATACCCAGAATTTTCAAGGAGGCCTTTCATATTGCTACAACAGGCAGACCCGGTCCTGTACTTATAGATATTCCTCAAGATTTACAGGAAAATTTTATTGATAGCTTTGAATATCCTAAAACTGTACACATCAGAGGCTACAAGCCTAACACAAAAGGTCATTTGGTTCAGGTACAACGTGCTGTAGAACTGATTAAGAAAGCCAAACGCCCTATTATTGTAGCAGGGGGTGGTGTTCTAAGCTCAGGTGCTAAGCTGAAGCTGCAAAAGTTTGCCGAAAATACTCAGATTCCCGTACTTTCTACTATGATGGGTATCGGTGTTATGCCCAGTGACCACCCATTGTACTTAGGTATGCTTGGTACTCACGGCAGAAAATGTGCTAACACAGCATTGCATAAAACTGACCTCACTATTGTTTGCGGTGCAAGACTTGGGGACAGAGCTATTGCTTCTCCTGACCAGATGGGAACAAGAACAAAAATTATACATATTGATATTGACCCTGCTGAAATTGGTAAAAATGTTAAAACCACAGTTCCTATTGTAGGTGATATGAATAATGTTCTCAAGCAACTTATAATCAGTATTGGCAATTTTAAAATCAATGATGAGTGGAACGCTGAGATTAAGGAATTAAAAGCTAATTTTCAAAGTAAAATTTCTACCTTTGAGGGTTATGTTGAACCAAGAACTTTAATTAATAAATTAAGCTTTATGCTTAAGAGCAAGGCTATCCTCTGTGCTGATGTGGGACAAAACCAGATTTGGTGTGCTAATAACTTCAGAATCAGAGAGGGACGGTTCCTCACTACAGGCGGTATGGGTACTATGGGTTACTCTGTACCTGCAGCTATCGGTGCTAAAATGGCAAGAAAAGACAGAGATGTTGTAGTTGTATGTGGTGACGGCAGTTTTCAAATGAGCTTAAACGAGCTTTCTACTATTGTTCAGAATAACCTTAATATCAAGATTATTGTTATGAAAAATCAACGTCTTGGTATGGTTAGAGAACTGCAAGATAAGATTTATAACCACAGACATTCTGCTACTATTCTTAACGATAAACCTGACTTTGTTGCTTTGGCTAATGCCTATGGAATTGACAGTGCTGAAGTTTCTTCCAATGAAGAAGCAGAAAAGTTTGTTAAAAACATTGTTGAAAATGATAAGCCATTTGTTTTGGTGTGCAATGTACACCCTGACACTCCTTCAATTTTATAGGAGGTAAATATGCAATATACTTTATCTATTTTAGTTGAGAACCAAGCCGGTGTGCTATCTAAAATTTCAGGTTTGTTTTCACGACGCTCCTTTAATATTGATTCCTTAGCTGTTGGAGTTACTGCTGACCCTACTGTTTCAAGAATTACTGTTGTTGCCAATGGCGATGAATATGTTGTTGAACAGCTTGAAAAACAGCTTAATAAGGTTATTCCTGTTATTAAGGTTAAACGCCTTAACGAAGGTAAATTTATTAGCAGAGAGCTAAGCCTAATTAAAGTACACTCCTCTGCTGCTAAAAGATTTGAACTTATTAAAATTGCAGAGCTAATGGATGCTAAAATTGTTGATGTAGCTTCTACTACAGTTACCTTTGAATACTGTGAAACTGCTGAAAAAATTCAAACCTTAATTGACTTACTTAAACCGTATGGTATCCGTGAAATTGTAAGAACAGGTACTGTTGCCATAGACAAGGGCAAGGCTCAGGTTACTACTTAATTCACGAAAACATATATATTAAAATTATTAACCGCATTTGCGGCAAGGAGGAAATCAAAATGTCAAATGCAAAAATTTTCTATCAGTCAGATTGTAACCTCTCTTTATTAGACGGTAAAACAATCGCTATAATTGGTTATGGCAGTCAGGGTCACGCTCACGCTCTTAACCTTAAGGATTCAGGATGTAATGTAATTATAGGTCTTTATGAAGGTTCAAAGTCTTGGGCTAAGGCTGTTGCTCAGGGTTTTGAGGTTTTTACAGCTGCTGAAGCTGCTAAAAAAGCAGATATTATTATGATTCTTATTAACGATGAGAAACAGGCTGCTATGTACAAAAAGGACATTGCTCCTAACCTTGAGTCAGGCAATATGCTTATGTTCGCTCACGGTTTTGCTATTCACTTCGGTCAGATTGTTCCGCCTGCTGATGTTGACGTTACAATGATTGCCCCTAAGGGTCCGGGTCACACAGTACGTTCAGAGTACGAGGTTGGCAAGGGTGTACCTTGTCTTGTGGCTGTTGCTCAGGATGCTACAGGCAGGGCACAGGAAATGGCTCTTGCTTATGGCGCCGGTATCGGCGGTAGCCGTGCAGGTATTCTTGAAACAACATTCCGTACTGAAACAGAAACTGATCTATTTGGAGAGCAGGCTGTTCTTTGCGGCGGTGTTTGCGCTCTTATGCAGTGCGGTTTTGAAACGCTTGTTGAAGCCGGTTATGACCCAAGAAACGCTTACTTTGAGTGTATTCACGAAATGAAGTTAATTGTTGACCTTATTTATCAGTCTGGCTTTGCCGGTATGAGATATTCTATTTCAAACACAGCTGAGTATGGCGACTACATCACAGGTCCAAAAATTGTTACAGAAGAAACCAAGAAAGCTATGAAGCAGATTCTTCACAATATTCAGGACGGTTCTTTTGCTAAAGAATTCTTACTTGATATGTCAGATGCAGGCGGTCAGGCTCACTTCAGAGCTATGAGAAAGCTTGCTGCTGAGCATCCTTCCGAGGTCGTTGGTGAGGAAATTAGAAAGCTTTACAGCTGGTCTGATGAAGATAAGCTTATAAATAACTAACATTTCTATATTGAATTATTCAGGGCAGATTATACTCTGCCCTGTTTTTTTGCTTTATCGCAGATTATGACAAAAAACACAAAAAAACAGCTATTGATTTTATCATTAATATATGTTAAAATAATCATGGTATTGCAAACCGATTGAAATCGTTTGAATAATCAAGCGGCAGGCCCTGTACGATTAAGGGCTGTGAACCATGTCAGGCGGGGAACCGAGCAGCATTAAACAGTATTCTTGATGCGATATAGTAAGTCTGTCGTTTGATTATTTAAACGAGTGCCGTAGTTAACGGTAATGGTTTGCATTTTTATTTTGCAAGGAGTGTGAGCTATGTATCAGGTTTTATATCGCAAGTGGCGTCCAAAAACCTTCGATGATGTTGTGGGACAGCCTCAAGTTACTACTACCCTAAAAAATGAACTTAAAAACGGCAGAATTAACCACGCTTACCTTTTTACTGGCTCAAGAGGTACAGGTAAAACTACATGTGCAAAAATTTTTGCTAAAGCTGTAAACTGTCTTGATTTGCAAAATGGTGACCCTTGCGGCAAATGTGAAAGTTGCATAGGAATTGATGAGGGCAATATTCTTGATGTTGTAGAAATGGACGCAGCCTCTAACAGAGGTATTGCAGAAATTAAGTCTGTTATTGACCAGGTCCAGTTTCTCCCTACAAAAGCAAAGTACAGGGTTTACATTGTTGACGAGGTTCATATGCTTACATCAGAAGCTTTTAATGCTCTGCTCAAAACTCTTGAAGAACCTCCGGAACACGTTATTTTTATTTTGGCAACTACTGAAGTACACAAAATTCCAAGTACTATTCTCTCTCGTTGTCAAAGATTTGATTTTAAAAGGATATCACCTGAAGATATTTCTTACCGACTTAATTATGTTGCCACACAGGAAAATGCAACTATTACTGAGGATGCTGCTATGCTTATTGCTGCTATTGCCGATGGTGCAATGCGAGATGCATTATCATTAATGGACAGATGTTTAGGACTTACTTCAGATATTGATGTGGATACTGTCAGAGCAACTGCAGGACTTGTAAAAAAAGATTACCTTTTTGAATTATCCGCAGCTTGCATAAATAAAAACACTGAAAAAGCTTTGGACTATATTGACAGACTTCACAATGAAAGTAAGGATATGGCTAAGCTCTGTGACGAGCTGCTTGACCATTTCAGAAGTCTTATGCTTATTAAAAGTACGAGAAATCCTCAGAGATTTATTGTAATGTCTGCTGAGGAATTTGAACTTGCACAGACACAGGCTGATTATCTGAGCTTGGCAGAAATAATCCACATTATGGATATACTACAAAATGCTTACCAGCGTATGGGCAAAGGAAATAGCGACAGGACAGAGCTTGAAATGGCTTTAGTTAAGCTATCTGCTCCTGAGCTTGACGGCTCCACAGAAGCACTGGCGGCAAGAATTTCAGTATTGGAAAAAACAATTAAAGCCGGTAGTATTGTTGTTAATACACAGCAAAATGTTGATGCAAAACCAATTATTGAAAACAATTCTCATATTAACGCTAAAAAATCTGAACCTTCTAAAATTGAAGAAAAGCCTCCTGTTAAACAGGATAAAAAACAGGATACATCAAATGTGATCCTTAACAAAAAAGCTACAATTGAGAAAGAAGTTCAGGAAATTGAAGAATTGCCCCCCTCACCTAAACCTGATGAACCGGTTCAAAATTCAGAGCCAATTGTAACCGCTCCTGAACCATCTGTTGAAAAGTCTGTTTCAACCCTTAATCTTGACGCAATATATGAAAATGCAAAACCATTTAGGCAATGGCCTGAGGTTGTTGAAAATATCAAACAGTATTCAAAAGCTATTGCAGCAGCCTTCAGCAATACAAATGCTTATGAAAGCAATAACTATCTTCTAATTGAGTCTGACAGCGAGATACCTTTTAAACTGCTTAAGGAAGGCTCGCAACGTGCAAACGTACGCAAAGCTATACAGGAAATTACAGGTAAGGTTTACAAACTTGGACCATATAAAAAGACTGAAAAAACTATTAAAAAAACTGACCATTTACAAGAATTTATTAAAAGCTTAAAGGACAGCGATGTTAATATTACGGAGGAATAATGTATGAAAGCAAGATTACCACAAGGATACGGCGGCGGTAGTGCTAATAATATGCAGCAATTAGCTCGTCAGGCCCAGAAAATGCAGGAAGCTATGGAAACTGCAACTGCTGAACTTGAAGAAAAAGAATATGCTGCAACTTCCGGCGGAAACGCTGTTAAGGTTGTTGTAACGGGAAAAATGGAAGTTAATTCTATTGAAATTGACCCCGAAGTTATTGACCCTGATGACGCAGAAATGCTGTCAGACCTTATTATGGCTGCTACCAACGAAGCACTCAGAGCCGCAACTAAGGACAAAGAAGATACTATGGGAAATCTTTCTGGTGGAATTAGCATTCCCGGGATGTTTTAATTATGTCAATCTATAATGTAGCTCCACTGGAAATTCTTGTGGAGCAATTTGAAAAAATGCCGGGCATCGGCTATAAAACTGCTCAAAGACTTGCATATTATGTACTGAATCTGTCAAAAGAAGAAGCAGATCGCTTTTCACAAGCTATTACTGACGCTCACGATAAAATACATTATTGCAAGGTTTGCTGTAATCTGACAGATCAGGAGCTTTGCCCTGTTTGCAAAAATGAGAAAAGGGACAGAGCAACAATTTGTGTTGTTGAAACTCCAAGAGACGCTATGGCTATGGAAAACACTAATGAATATAAGGGATTGTATCATATTTTACATGGTGCTATCTCCCCTCTCAACAATATTGGTCCTGATAACCTTACTGTTAAGGAGCTGTTAAACAGACTTGGCGACGATAAGGTTTCTGAAATTATTATGGCTACTAATCCCACTGTTGAGGGTGACGCTACCGCTATGTATCTTTCAAGACTTTTAAAACCAATGGGTGTTAAAATAACAAGATTAGCTTACGGCATTCCTGTGGGCGGTGACCTTGAATATGCCGATCAGGTAACACTTGCCAAAGCATTGGAAGGCAGGAATGAACTTTGAGCAAAGAAACTGTTAAAATTATTGCAAAAAATAAAAAAGCCTATCATGATTATTTCATTGAGGAAACCTATGAAGCAGGCATTGAGCTTATAGGATCTGAGGTTAAGTCAATCAGAAATGGCAGAATAAACCTTAAGGACAGTTGGTGCTCTATTGTTAAAGGCGAAATTTTTGTAAACGGTATGCACATTTCAATTTACAAACAGGGTGCGACTTGGTGCAAAGACCCTTTAAGAGTAAGAAAGCTGCTTATGCATAAAAGAGAAATTATGAAGCTATTTGGCATTGAAAAGCAACAAGGCTACTCTATTATACCTCTCAGTCTTTATTTTAAAGGAAGCAGAGTTAAGGTTGAAATAGGTCTTTGTAAAGGTAAAAAGCTTTACGATAAACGTGCTGATATGGCTAAAAAAGATGCAAAAAGAAATATTGAACGTACCTTAAAGGAGCAAAGCCGTTAAGGTAATAAATATGGGGATGTAAAGGTTTCGACGGGGGTTTTGACCCTTGGTAAGCGAGTAGCGGTGCGGAACCGCTTTATAATCCGCAACTTTAAAAATAACTGACAATAAAACAGTTGCTTTAGCAGCCTAAGCTGCTTGTCCTATCTGAGAGTACCACGGCTCAGATAAGGGCATCGATTTGTGGTAAATGTGAATCGGAGAATGCCTTGGCTCCGGTCACACATTAAAGGCTATCAGCCTATATAGCTTGTTATTGAGCGATATATCCTGAGAAAATAAATCAATAACTACACTCGTAGAAAACCTTGATGATTAGCCTTCGGACAGGAGTTCGATTCTCCTCATCTCCACCATTTGGCATCTGCTTAATTTGGACTGCCCCAAATTGTGCAGACAGCACAAAAACAGACTACTACGGTAGAATATTAAGATTTAAGCAACGAACTGCCATCTTTGTTCCGGAGGTGTCAGTTTTGTTTTTATTTGGATACGAATGTTGTTGTAAAAGTGAATGTATTCAGCTATGAGGAGG
>CAYRTG010000054.1:0-6584 GCA_964427365.1 uncultured Ruminococcus sp.
ACTTCGAGCAAAACTTCGAGCAAAACTTCAAGCAAAACTTCAAATAACACTGAATCAGATGATATTCCGAAGGATAACGTAGTGATTGATTTTGATGATTTGGAGTAAATACTGTTTATAATACTTTTTGAAAGGATATGACTATTATGAAATCCGGCTTTAAAAGAACTATCGCAATTATACTGTCTGTTGTTTTTATTGTAGCAGCAGTTTCATGTATTTCTGTAGCAGCAGTCTCTGAGATTTTTTATGGTGATGCAAACGGAGACGGAATTATAAATATTCGTGACGTTTCTTATATTCAGAAAGTTTTGGCAGAGGATGAAACAGAAAATAATGAATTTAGTTATGTTGCAGATGTTTGCCAGGATATGAACATAAACATAATGGATGTTACAACATTGCAGAAATATTTAGCAGATATATACACTCAGCTTCCTGTTGACCCTGAAGGTTGGAATAATCAAATTATTAAGCCATGATTTTTATTTATAAAATAGCAGATATTGTGTTTTCTGCTGATATAAGATACAAGCATACCTATAGCGTAATGAAGGACTATCTTGCACCTGAGGGTGCAAAGCCTGAGTTCAGTTTTAAAATAACTGATGAGGATCTCATGCAGGAAAAATCTCTCAGCCCTTACACTTTGCCCGAGTATGCTTACGAAAGCACAGCAGTTTATCGTAAATTTATTTATGTAGCTTTGGAAAAATATGACGCTTTCTTTTTTCATTGTTCATCAATTTCAGTTGACGGACAGGGTGTTATGTTCACCGCAAAAAGCGGAACAGGCAAAAGTACCCACCGTAATTTGTGGCTTAAAAATTTTGGCGACAGGGTTACAGTTATTAATGACGATAAGCCTATTATAAGAAAAGTTAAAGGAAAATATTATATTTACGGAACACCTTGGCAGGGTAAAGAAAATTGCGGTGCAAATATCAAAGTGCCTGCAAAGGCTTTGTGCTTTTTGTCAAGAAGTAAAGAAAATTATATCGGACCAATAGATACAATTTCTGTTATTTCAAAGGCTCTGAACCAGACCGTAAGACCTAAAGCCCCTAAGCTTATGTCAAATCTTCTTGATTTATTTGACGGATTTTTAAAGCAGGTTGATACATATGACCTGGGTGTAAATATGAATGATGATGCGGCTATTATTGCATACAATGGGATTTTTGGAGAAAAGCGATGAAAATAAAAGAAGGTTTTATGCTCCGTGATTTTGGTGAGGACTATATTGTTGTTGCCGTTGGTGATGATGCAAATAATTTCAATAAGCTCATTACTCTTAATAATGTAGGAGCATTTATATATGAACAGCTTAGTCATGATATTACATTTGATGAAATATGCAAAAGAGTTCTTGATAGGTATGATATTGACAGCTATACTGCTCAGGCCGATGTTAAGGTTTTTCTTGAAGATGTGAGAAAAGCGGGACTGTTAGATGAATAAGACAATAGAACAGGTTATAAATGAAAGGGGATATATTGTTACCAAGCCTAAGGGTACGAGTATGTTCCCTTTAATACGAAGTGGTTGTGACTATATTTATGTAGAGAAAGCAGATATGCCCCTTGAGATTTATGATATACCCGTTTACAAGCGTGAAAAAGGTATATATGTTATGCACCGTATCTTAGGAAAAGATGAAAAGGGTTATATATGCTGTGGGGACAACCAATGGGTCTTGGAATATGGAGTAACGGACAATCAGATTGTAGGCGTTCTCAAAGAATGGAATCACAAAAAGAAACGTCATACTGTTATGGATAAAGGGTATCAAAGATATGTGAAATTTTGGTGCAAATCCCTTAAGCTAAGACATTTTATACTTTATTTCTGCCATATATATATGAATTTTAAATTAAAAAGAAGAAAGCGAAAATAGTTTTATGGAGAGAATCAGCAAAAACTTATATTTTGGACTATATACATGCTCTCTTCTCAGAACTGTGCTTAACGGCAATGAGCCCAGACCTTTGCCTGAGGGTATTGATTTGGAGGAGCTTTACTATTATCAGTTAAACCAAAGTGTGGCTAATATGGCATACCTTGCTTTAAAAAAACTGAATATTCCTGAGAAAAAGCTGAAAAGCTTTGCAGATGAATATAAAATGATGATTCTAAGAGAAGCAAGGTTTGAGCTTGCGGGGCAACAGGTTTTTGCAGCATTGGAAAAGGCTTCTATACCGTTTATTCCCCTTAAGGGCATAATAATGAAAAAACTGTATCCACAGGATTCCCTGCGGAGCTTTACTGATTATGACATTTATATTGGACAAAACGGCGACCGTGTTAAATCAGTAATGAAATCATTAGGCTTTGAAGTCAAAAAAACCGCAGAATATGATGTTGCTTATTTTAAAAAGCCTTCCCTTTATTTTGAAATGCACAGCAAGCTTTTTGAAGAAAGCTATAGATTTGAAGGTTATTTTGAAAAGCCTTTTGAAAAGACTGTACAAAAAGAGGGCAGCAAATACTGCTATCTCCTTAAAAAAGAGGACTTTTTTATTCACGTTTTCTGCCATCTTTACAAGCACTTTACCTTCGGCGGCTGCGGAATTAGGCAGTTTATGGATGTATATGTGCTGATGAAAAATGAAAAATTAGATTACAGCTACATAGAAAAAGAAATTGAAACCTTAAAACTTACAAGCTTTTATAATACAGTAAAAAATGTAAATCAAGTTATTTTTCAGGGAGAAAAGCCTGATAAAGACACCTTGGAAATATGTGAATATATATTCAGTAACGGAACTTTCGGTACAGATAAAATCATTGCCGTTAATGAGTTTAATGCTCAAAGTAAAAATATGTTTTTTTGGAAAACAAAATACTTTGCAAGTCGTTGGGGACTTTCCTATACATCTATGAAGAAAAAATATAAATTCCTGAAATGGATGCCTTTTTTGCTTCCCTTTTGTTGGTTGCACAAAGGATTTTACGTGTTATTCTTTAAAAGGGAGACACTAAAATCTCAGGTTAAGGATATTGAAGAATACAACTCAGAGTATTCCAGTTACCTGAACCATATATTGGAGATTTCAGGAGTAGAAAAATAAAAGCTCAGAAGTTTTAGTATGCTTTAAACATTAATATACAAATAGATAAACAATGTGTTTTGGTGTATTAAAGATATTATATTAATAAGGATTTAATATGGAAAATGTTATTTCAGTAAAAAATATGCGTGAAAGCGACGCATTCACAATTAACACTTCGGTAAGCGGTAAGGAACTTATGCACAGGGCTGCTATGGGTGTTTATGGCAATGTAAGCTGGCATGGAAATATTGCTGTTGTTACCGGCAGCGGCAACAATGGGGGAGACGGCTATGCTCTTGCTTCAATACTTGCAGACAAGGGATACGCACCGGCAATTCTAAGAACAAGTGAGAAATTTTCCCATGACGGACTTTGCTATTACAAGGAATGTAGACAAAAGGGATTAAGAGATTTTCTATGCGATATTCACACGGATTTTTCTGAGTACGATATTATTGTCGATTGCATTTTAGGTACAGGCTTTTCAGGTGAACTAAGACCTGATACGGCACAGCTTATTGAAGCTATAAACCGTAGCGATGCTTATGTTGTTTCTGTTGATATAAACAGCGGACTTAACGGCAGCAACGGTCTTTTGCAGCCTGTTGCAGTACGTTCAGACTTAACAGTTTCAATCGGCTATTATAAAACAGGGATGTTTTTAAATCAGGCTTCACAATATATAGGCAGGCTTGTGAATGTGGATATCGGTATTAAGCTCCTTAAAAAGCAGTATTACCTTATTTCAAAGGAAGAGCTTATCCACTTTACAGGCTACAACAGTGTAAATATAAGCGCTGACGATTTTGCTCTTGAATATGCGTTAAATGAAAATGAGTTTAGAACAAAGCCTGTTAAAGCTGTAACTAAAGAATCTACAGACAGCAAAAAAATATTTGTAATTGATTTCGGCGGCAGCAAGCTTGTTGCCGATCAAAGCTATGTATATTTTCAGTCAGACCGCATAAAGACAGCAAATAAAAAGTACACATCATTTCAGGAGGTAAAATAATGGAATTAATGAAAGGCAATATAAGTAATCCCGAACTTAAAGCTGCAATAGAAAAAATGCAGAATGAAAACACTCAGGAAAATGTAAACAGAATGATTGACTGTATAATGGCTGCAAAATTAATTACACCGGGTATTATGTCAAAGCCTAAAAATGTTGCTCGTAACGATGGCAAAGGCGGTACAGTTATGCAACAGCAATCACAGGTTAAGTTCCAGATTATAGAAAACGGCAACAAGGAAAAATTTTTTCCTGCTTTTACAGATGTTAAGGAAATGGTTAAATGGGCACAATCTAAAGGTCAACAGGAGCTTGTTATGACCTTTGACGATTATGCCGGAGTTTTGTCTGACCCTAATAGTAAGATTAATGGCTTTGTGGTAAATCCTTTTGGAAAATCCGTAGCCTTTCCTAAACCAATGGTGATGTCACTAAAACAGCAGAAAGATCAGAAGCAGTCACAGTCAGGATTGCAGCAGCAGACAATCAGTGCTGATGAAAAGGTTGAAATAGGTGATCCTGATCCCAATGAATATCCAATCGATATGATGGCAGCAATTATAAATTATTTAAATGAACGTGATGATGTTAAAGCCGCATACCTGAGAATGTTCAGACGTGACGAAAAATCTGAGGAAAGCTACCTTGTAATAGTTGACTTTGAAGGCGATAAAATGGAGGAGATTTTCAAGGGCATTTCAACAAGTGCTTCTCCTCATTTAGGAGGATATTCTCTTTCAATGATGCCATATTCTTTGCCTTTTGCACAAAAAGCTGTTCAGGATGTAGAGCCGTTTTTTGAGGCGGATTTATAAAATATATAACTTATGATATGATGTTCCCCGCTTTTAAAGCGGCGGGTGTCATTCACTATTTCAGTGAAAGTTATAATCTTCCGCTGAAATACTGAGGAGTTAACGCTCCCGTTGCAGTTGCAATCTGTCGCAAGGCTCCGTTTCAAGCAGACTTGCCGGAGCATCGCTCCGATTTAAGTTTTTGTTTTACAGTAATAAATTCTAAAAGAAAGTTTTTAAATAATTTAGTTTATATTGCGTATATAACGAAAGAGCACTCTTTTGTGTTGTCACAATAAACAAATTTATTTTAATATTTTGATTATTTTGCTAATAGCATAAATAATCATTTGGTGATAGAATATAATAGAATAATTATAAAGGAGGATGTTTTCCAGATGAAATCATTCAAGAAAATCATTAGCATTTTTCTTGCTGTTCTTATGCTTTGCTCTGTTATGACTGCTGCCGGCATAAGTGCATCTGCTGCAGATGACACAATTTATTTTGTTAATACATATAAATGGACTGCAGTAAGTGCATATTGCTTTAGCACAGTTGGAGGAGAAAAAGCAGCGTGGCCCGGTGAGGCTGCAACAGTAGTAGATGCTGCAAACGGTGTTTATTCTTATAATGCCGGTACATACGATAAAATCATTTTCAATGACGGTAAGGCAAGCGGTGCTCAGCAGACAGGTGACCTTGATACTGTAGGCAACTATGGCAAGTATTATGAGCCAAAGACGGAAGCTTTCTATGATTCAGCTGAGGCTGCATTAGCTGCTGCAGGTTCCGCTGTAAACTATGATTATTATGTAGCAGGCGAGGAAGGCCTTTGCGGTGTTGCTTGGCAGGCAAGTTCCACAAACAATGGTATGACAAAGGGTGCTGACGGCACTTACACTAAGACTTATACAAACGTTCCTGCAGGTACATACAAGTACAAGGTTACTGACGGTACTTGGGATAACTCTTGGGGTGGTAACGTTGATGCTGACGGCAACACAAATGTAACAGTTGACGTTGACGGTTCAACAGTTATTATTTCATTTGTTCCTCAAAACAACCCAACATCTAAGGTTATTGCACCTGAAGTTTCTGAAACAACAGCTCCTGCAACAACGGGTTCAGATACAGTAAACGTAACAGTTAAGTCATATCAGGGTTTATTTGAAGATGTAACAAGAGAATACAACGTAGGAGATAAGTTCACAGTTGCTATCAACCTTGATATGAAGGGAGAAGACCCGATCAACACACAGTTTAATGTTAAGTTTGACAGCAAGGCATTAAGGGTAGTATCAGAGGAAATTAATCCGGTTCTTAAAATTGCTTCTGTATCAAATATCGGAGAAGAATTCCAAGAGAATAAAAACAAGGTAAATTATAACTTCTCAACAGCACAAGGCTGTGGATTAACAACGAAATTCACAATAATTACATATACAGTAGAAGTACTTAATGCTCCCGGAACAAACCAGACAATGACACTGGACTATCAGGTGCTTAATGCTGTAAATGAAGATCCAACAAAGAATCCGATTAAATATATCGATCAGCAGGCTGAAGGCGACGATCAGAGTCCCGGAGTTGTACAGTCAGGTGCAGAGGATCTCTTTGATGTAAGCGTTGACGTTTCTGCAAGCACAATTACACCGACAGAAGCTTCTACAACAGCTCCTGCAACAACGGGTTCAGATACAGTAAACGTAACAGTTAAGTCAT
>CAYRTG010000054.1:6684-7373 GCA_964427365.1 uncultured Ruminococcus sp.
GTAAGCGTTGACGTTTCTGCAAGCACAATTACACCGACAGAAGCTTCTACAACAGAGGCAACAGAAGCTCAAACAACAGCTGCTCCTACAACAAAGCCGACAGAAGTTCAAACAACAACTGCTCCTACAACAAGTCCGGCAACAGAAGTTCCGACAACAGAGGCTCCTACAACTGAATCTGTAACAGAACCGGAAACTGTAACTTACACATACTACTTTGCTCCGCTTCAGAGCGATATAGATGCAGGCTATAGTTTTGTTGCATATATTAATAATGAAGCAGACGTTTCAACTACATATCCTATGACAGCTACAGGTACTACATTTAATGGCAGAGCTGTATATTCAACATCTGTTACTGTTCCTGTTGGGGCAAAACTAAAGGTACTTCAGTTACAGACATATGATGGAGAAAACTGGAAACATCAGATTGCTTATGAGACATTAGTTCCATATTCTACATTTGACGGTAAAGTTATTGTTGCAGAAAGCGAGTCAACCGGTTCAATCTTCGACTATACTGCTGATGCAACTCAGTCAACAACAGAATCTCTTACAACAGGGCCGGCAGCAGAAGTTCCGACAACAGAGGCTCCTACAACAAGTCCGGCTGCAGAAGTTCCGACAACAGCTGCTCCTACAACTGAACCTGTAACAGAGCCGGCAACAGATGCTTCGGAAGAACCACA
>CAYRTG010000055.1:0-6958 GCA_964427365.1 uncultured Ruminococcus sp.
AAACATATATTTTAATGTGGTAAATATATTAGGTAAATTAATTTGTTCGCTATAGAAAAGGAAAATTAATATGAAAATTCAATTTATAAAAGCTACAATCAACGATGTAAAAACAATTGCCTCGTTAGCTGTTCTCATGTGGACAAGCTACACTATTGAGGCGTTAACAAAGGAATTTTTATCTGTTGTTAATAGTGATAATAGCGCAGTTTACTTACTATCTATTGAAAACAATATTGTCGGTTTTGCTCAGTGCGGACTCCGACACGATTATGTTGAAGGCACAAGCAGTAGTCCCGTAGGATATCTTGAAGGGATTTTTGTAGAAGAAAAATATCGAAAACAAGGCTACTCCAAACAGCTTTTGAATTGTTGTGAGCAATGGGCAAAGGAAAAAGGATGCACTGAATTTGCAAGCGACTGCGAACTTGATAACGAAATCAGCCGGCAGTTTCATATGAACTTGGGTTTTAAAGAAGCAAACAGAATAATTTGTTTTAAGAAAAAGTTGTAGGATTTGATTGTGGTCTGCAATGTTGTTTTTATTATGGAAGGTTTGTCCTTTATGATTTATAACAGCGTTGTGAAATTCTTGCTCACTTAAAATTTTTTCAACTTTGTTTTTACTCCCTTATTCGTTGAAGCTATCCTTTGATTACTGCGGCTCACATTTTGTATCAGTTTTTATTAATCATCACAATGGTCATCATAGTAGTCCTCTGCGTCTTCGAAGTCATCAAAGTCGTCATAGTAATCCTCGTAGAAATCCTCAGCGTCGTAATAGTCCTTTGCGTTGTAAGGGTCGCTTTTATTGCTGCTTGTATAACTTCTTGAACTATAGCTGCTATAAGTCTTGGGCGTGCTACTGTAGGAAGAATAGTTGCTGCTTGAGGAATACAAATGCGAAGAATAGCTACTATATGAGCGTTTCGGAGTGTAGCTATAACTCGAACTTCTTTTAGATGTAGTGCAATTGTCGCATGATCCACCTATTAACCACACCCCGCCTAAAATTAAAACGATTATCAAAATTAGTGCGATAGCCGGAGAACTACAACCGCTCGACGATTGAGCGGGCGAATATGTTGTTTTCTTGTTATCGTTGTTTTTAGTTGCTTCGTTATAAATCATGTAATTCAAGAACATATCCTGAGAGTCAACTTTGCCGTTGCGGTTTATATCCAACATATCGTCAAAAAAGTTGCCGTTCTGATGTTTCATAATATAACCTCCTGTATTTAAAGTATGATATTTTTCTGCCTTTGCTTTAATTATAAGCGAAACGTTGTCCTATAAACAGTACAACACTTTCACAAGATCATACTACATACTACATTTTTTATAAAAATAATCCTTAGCCCCGGACAGATATTTACCGTAGTCAACTCTGATTACCGGGGTACCGTCTGCAAAGTTCATTGGAGGATTATGAAAAAGAATGTGGCCAACATATCCTGCTCCTATTAATGTCCAATTCTCTTTAAGTAAATATAGATCGCTATCAATCCCGCAAAAAGTAAATCCCTCTTGTTCGGCATTCCGGCGGAACAGATTGCCAATATTTCTGCTTTTGAGATAAATATAAACCCTTCCCTCGTGATTTAATAAATTACTGATTTTACGCATAAAAATGCCTCCTTATAGATTTTTCCTATAAAGAGACATAAGAAAACTCCCATCTTTATATGACGAGCGTTTATTTCAATTTATCGCACACCCATCATTCAAGCATTACCACCTTACATCACGCAGGTTGGTGTGCGGTCAACGAGCTTGTCTCTCGCGCACTCTTTATAGGTTAAATGTATTATAATCTTAATTCTCGTATTTGTCAATTGTTTTATTTTCGTCTGTCATTCCCGCTATAACAAGCCGCATCCTGCACTTGAATCCCTCGGCGAACATACTGCGATTAAGTACATTAATTCACATTATAAAAATGCTGATGATTATCTTTTAAGCTGTAACATAAGTGAAAAGGAAATCATAGACATCAGGCATAAATGATAGGATAAAAAAGAAAGCGCATTTTGTGCAAATTTTGCTACTCTTTGCTCGTTCTGCGAAACAGAAACTGATCGGAGAATATTAATTTTTTTACTTTATAGAAGCTTGATAACATCTACTTTTCATAGAGTATTCTTGTAATTCTTTGTTCTTTGTAACGGAGAAGTTTCCTATAAATTAAAAAATGAGGTGTTGTCATCTGACGGCACCTCTTACTTATTTTCATTCTGAACTTTTTCAATTATCATTTTAAGGATTTCCTCATCTTTAGCCTTGTTTTCCTTAACTTCGTTTAAGCTGCTTGAAACTGTTATAAATCCGCTGCCCACAATTATTGACAAAAGCCAACATGTTATTGATGAAACCAAATCAAAGGCTCTGTTTCCTAATACAAATCCCAAAACAATGCCCAAAAGTATTCCACCAATTATTACGCAAATCCCTATTGTAAAAAGCACATAAGGAAGCTTTTTGTTACTCATATTCAATACCTCAAATTAATTACTATGTTAATTATATCATTTTTGCATTACAAATTAATATGGTATAACCTAACAAAAACAATGTACCTTATTTATTGAATTTAACAATAAAAATGCTTATACTATTGATTTTTCTGCAAAAGTATGTTAATATTTTTTCATACTGACACCGAAATATAGCATTGAGGTGAAAGGCTCTACATTAATATAACAAAATTGTTTTCTGTAGTTGTGCCTTTCGGTACAGCTATTTTTTTACTTTATAGGAAACTTTTCCGTTACAAAGAACAAAGAATTACAAGAATATTCTATGAAAAGTTAATGTTATCAAGCTCCTATAAAGTAAAAACAATTAATATTTTCCGCTCAGCTTCTGCTTAGCAGAACGAGCGATGAGTAGTGGAACGCACGCAAAGCGTGCTTATGAAAGGATAGGTATGGAAACAAGAGTTGCTGCCATAAGCATTATTCTGGAAAATTCTCAGTCTGCTCCTATGGTAAATGATATTCTAAGCCAATACAACAGCTATATTGTAGGCAGAATGGGAATCCCATATAAGCAAAGGTCACTTTCAATTATCAGCATTGTTATTGATGCTCCACAGGACGTTATTTCCACAATGTCCGGCAAGCTTGGAAAACTACAGGGAGTAAGTGCAAAAGCTACTTACTCAAAGTACATATTCGATGCAGATGAATAGTCTTGTTGATAAGCTGGAAAAGGAAAAAATTTTAACCAAAGCCCAATTTATTCAGCTTATAAATTGTGATGAAAGCACAATGAAATACCTGGCTGAAAGAGCTGACAAAATACGAATAGAAAACTACGGCAACGATATTTACATTCGTGGACTTATTGAATTTTCAAACTACTGCAAGCAGGATTGTTATTACTGTGGCATAAGAAAAAGCAACACAGAATGTCCCAGATACAGGCTTAGCTTTCAAGATATTATGGATTGCTGTAAGGAAGGCTATAACTTAGGATTCCGCACCTTTGTACTTCAAGGCGGAGAAGATCCTTATTTTACTGATGAAAGACTATGTAAGATTATAAGTGCAATACGTAAAAGCTACCCTGACTGTGCCATAACTCTTTCTCTTGGTGAAAAATCAAGAGAAAGCTATGAAAAATACTACAAATGCGGTGCTGACAGATACTTACTACGTCACGAAACTGCAAACAAAGACCATTATAAAAAGTTGCACCCTGCAAAGCAAACTTATGAAAGCAGAATGGAATGTCTTAAAGAATTAAAGGAAATAGGCTATCAGGTAGGCTGTGGATTTATGATAGGCTCACCTTACCAAACTCCGGCAAATCTTGCAGAGGATTTGCTTTTTATAAAGGAGTTTAATCCTCAAATGGTAGGAATAGGGCCTTTTATCCCCCACTGTCAAACCCCTTTTAAAGACTTTAATCAAGGCAGTCTTGAAACCACATTAAAAATGCTTTCAATAATAAGGCTTATGCTGCCAAAGGTGCTTTTGCCTGCAACAACAGCTTTAGCTACAATTGATTCAAAAGGCAGAGAGAAGGGCATTTTATCAGGAGCAAATGTTGTAATGCCAAACCTTTCCCCTGTTTCAGTAAGAAAAAAATATCAGCTTTATGACAATAAAGTCTGTACAGGTGATGAATCTGCTCAATGCAGACGTTGCCTTGAATCAAGAATAAACTCTATTGGATGCAAAATCATAACCCACCGCGGCGATAGTAAAAATATTAAAAAGGAAGTTTAAATATGTACAATTCCAAATCTTTAAAAGCAGAAGAATTTATCGACCATCAGGAAATTTTGGATACCTTGGAATATGCTGACAAAAATAAAGATAACCTTGAATTAGTTGACAGCCTTCTTGAAAAGGCTGCTAAACTTAAGGGTCTTACCCACAGGGAAGCATCTGTACTTCTTGCCTGTGAAGACAAAAGCAGAATCCGAAAAATGTATGACCTTGCAGAGCAGATCAAAAAGGATTTTTATGGTAATCGTATTGTAATGTTTGCCCCTCTTTACCTTTCAAACTACTGCGTAAACGGCTGTGTTTACTGTCCTTATCACCTTAAAAACAAACATATTTGCCGTAAAAAACTCACTCAGGAAGAAATCAAAAATGAAGTAATTGCACTTCAGGATATGGGCCACAAAAGACTGGCTATTGAAGCAGGCGAGGACCCTGTAAACAATCCTATTGAGTATATTTTAGAGTCAATCAAAACTATCTACAGCATTAAACACAAAAACGGTGCTATAAGACGTGTAAATGTAAATATTGCTGCAACTACAGTTGAAAACTACCATAAACTTAAGGAAGCTGAAATAGGTACTTATATTTTGTTTCAGGAAACCTACC
Source organism: uncultured Ruminococcus sp. (assembly GCA_964427365.1). Lineage (GTDB taxonomy): Bacteria > Bacillota > Clostridia > Oscillospirales > Acutalibacteraceae > Ruminococcoides. The sequence continues at coordinate 4,845 of CAYRTG010000055.1, forward strand.
ATAAGGAAAGCTATGAAAAGCTCCACCCAACAGGTCCAAAGCACAACTATGCTTACCATACTGAAGCTATGGACAGAGCTATGGAAGGCGGAATTGACGATGTAGGTCTTGGCGTACTTTTCGGACTTGAGCTTTACAGATATGAATTTGCAGGACTTCTTATGCACGCCGAACATCTTGAGGCTGTTCATGGAGTAGGACCTCATACAATCAGCGTACCACGTATTAAACGTGCCGACGATATTGACCCTGATGTATTTGACAACGGTATTGATGATGAAACCTTTGCAAAAATCTGTGCGTTAATCAGAATTTGCGTACCATACACAGGTATGATTATTTCAACACGAGAAAGCAAAGAGGTTCGTGAAAAGGTAATCAGACTTGGCGTATCACAAATAAGCGGCGCTTCACGTACATCAGTAGGCGGATATGCTGACGGCGGTGAGGAGGAAAACAGTCAGCAGTTTGACGTATCTGATCAAAGAACTCTTGATGAGGTTGTAGGCTGGCTTATGGATATTGGCTACATTCCCTCTTTCTGCACAGCATGTTATCGTGAAGGACGTACAGGTGACAGATTTATGGCACTTTGCAAAAACAGACAAATCCAGAATTGCTGTCACCCCAATGCACTTATGACACTTAAAGAATTCCTTATGGACTATGCAAGTGACCATACAAAGGAAATCGGCGAAAAGCTGATTTTACAGGAGCTTAATAATATTCCAAATGAAAAGGTAAGACAAATATGTAAGGAGCATCTTGTTGACATTGAAAACAACAAGCGAGATTTCAGATTTTAGGAGGTAACTATGACTCTTAATGAAACACCTAGCGCTAACAGACTACACATAGGCTTTTACGGAAAAAGAAACTCCGGCAAAAGCTCACTGATAAACGCATTTACTGGTCAGGAGGTTTCTATAGTTTCCGAGGTTGCAGGCACAACAACCGACCCTGTAAACAAGGCTATGGAAATTCACGATATTGGTGCTTGCGTACTTATAGATACAGCAGGCTTTGACGATATTGGAGAGCTTGGAGAAATCAGAGTAAAAAAAACTAAAAAAATTGCTGAAAAAACCGATATTGCAATTGTGCTTTTTTCAGGCAATGATATTACCCTTGAAACAAGGTGGTACAATTTCTTTAAAGAAAAAAACATTCCTGTACTCCCCGTAGTCAGCAAGGCTGACCTGCTTATTAACGGTAGCGCCTATACAATTATGGTGGAAAGCAAAATCGGAACTAAGCCAATTCTTGTAAGCTCTGTAGAAAACAGCGGTCTTGACAGACTTAAAGAGGAGTTAATCAGACTTATTCCATCTGATTACAACGCACCTACAATTACAGGCTCACTTTGTGAGGACAATGACCTTGTGCTCCTTGTTATGCCGCAGGATATTCAGGCGCCAAAGGGTAGGCTTATTCTTCCACAAGTTCAGACTATCAGAGAACTTCTTGATAAAAAATGTGTGGTAATGAGCTGTACAACAGATAAATTTACAGAAGCCCTAAAGGCTCTTTCAAAGGAGCCAAAGCTGATTATTACTGACTCGCAGGCATTTGACTTTGTATATAAAAACAAGCCTGCAAGCAGTATGCTCACAAGCTTTTCCGTGTTATTTGCTGCATACAAAGGGGATATAAAGTACTATATTGAGGGTGCTAAAGCAATAGATAAGCTTACCGAAAACAGTAAGGTTCTTATTGCAGAATGCTGTACTCACGCTCCTCTAAGTGAAGATATAGGCAGAGAAAAAATCCCAAGACTTTTAAGAAAACGTGTCGGTAAGAATATTACTATTGATATGGTATCAGGCACAGACTTTCCTGATGATTTGAGTACCTATGATTTGGTTATTCAATGCGGAGGATGTATGTTCAACCGCAAATTCATATTAAGCCGTATTGAAAAAGCTAAGGTGCAAAATATTCCCATGACAAACTATGGTGTTGCAATTGCCCATATTACAGGAATTTTGCCAAATATTTCAACTCCTTAAATTTCATATATAGAAACCTAATTAAAGAAAACAACGACAAAAACACAAGGTAGAAAATGATCTGCCTTGTGCTTTTGTTATTTTATTTTGTTCCTTTAACTTTTT
>CAYRTG010000056.1:0-6589 GCA_964427365.1 uncultured Ruminococcus sp.
ATTATAATAACAGAATAAAATCAAAAATAATAAAGGCAAAATGAAAGTGCCGAGTCCTTGCGGAAGACTCGACACTTTCTATTGTTCTTAAAAATGAGGGGTACAAAAAACGTAAGTCTCTTAATCGACTTACCAGAGGAGGGTAGAACAATATACTCTAACAGTTGCGGATCTGTTTTGAGTACGCATACATTAAACCACCTTTATTTGAAAATTGTGTGAATTTACTCTGAAATATGGTTGAAAATTTTTATCTGTAAAATATATTTTTGATTTTTTATATATAAGCTGATAAATTTCTATGAAAATAAACAAATGTTTGACAAGGTAAAATGCCATGTGTTATACTAATTATATAATAACTGCGTAAGTCAGGAGGTTTTTCTATGAGAAAATTATCTGCAAGCCAGCAAAAAGTTTTTGACTATATTGTAGAATGTTCACACCAAGGCAGAGTACCCTCTGTAAGAGAGCTTTGCAAAGCAACAGGACTTAAATCTACATCCACTGTACATATGCACCTTAAAACACTTGAGGAGCTTGGACTTATTCAGCGTGAGGCAGGACTAAACCGCTGTATTAAGGTTGTGGGAGAGATAAACACATTAAGTATCCCTGTACTGGGCAAGGTTGCCGCAGGTAACCCTATTGTTGCAATTGAGGATATTGAGTGTTACATTCCCGTACCTGTTGAAATGAGCAGAGGCAAGGAGCTTTTTGCCCTGAGAGTGCAGGGTGAAAGTATGATCAACGCAGGAATTTTTCCTGATGATATTCTTATAGTTGAACGTACCCCGGTTGCAAACAACAGAGAAATCGTTGTAGCATTGGTTGATGACAGTGCAACAGTTAAGCGCTTTTTTAAGGAAAACGGACATTTCCGCCTACAGCCTGAAAATGAAAACTTTGAGCCTATTATTGTTGACGAAGTTATTCTTCTTGGCAAGGTAGTATCACTTATAAGAAATTACTGAAATATTTTTAGTATAAAACGCACCGAATTGGTTTTAATTTGGTGCGTTTATTTATATCGGATTTTCATTTTTATTACTTAAATGGGTCAAATGCCGTGCATTTACTCCCCTCAACCTTAAGACTACCGTTCTTATAGCTATATTTCATTTCCACCTTTACATCGCCCATATAATCATATACAGCGTCAATTTCCCCATTTGAAGCTTTATAGGTATAGAAAGTTTCCATACTAATCTGATTTGAATACATAATTCCGTCTGCACCGAAATAGTATATCATTCCGTTTTTAGCTTTCCACCAGCCGAGAATATTCTTGTCAATTTTTACTTTTTTAGGAGATTCAGGAATGAAATTGTAATCTTCCTGCTTTAGTAAATTAAGTGTGTTATCCTCTTCTGTTAAAACAAGAAGCTTTCCGTCATCAGACAGCTTATAATCATAAGAGCCATTTATTCCGAGAATAAATGTTGCCGCCAGCTTTTTATTTTCAGTATCAAGGGTAAGTGACGCAAAATCACCCTCGCTTCCCATTACCATTTCACCAAGTCCGTCATTTCTGAAAATAAAGTACGGAATATTCATTCCATCAATAAGCCATGTGCCGTAAAGAGGATTGTTTCCTTTTACAAAGGAATTGCAATATTCAGTCAGTATTTTTTTACTGCTTTCCTTTTTTGAAGTACCAGAGCTTTTGGAATTTTCAGAACTCTTTGTTTCTTCCGTTGCTTCATCATTTGTACAGCCACATATAAATATTGAAAAAGCTATGGATACTACTAATAATCCGGCGAATAATTTTCTCATATATATGCTCCTTTTCATTACTGAATATCTTTGCCGCTTAATAAATTTTAACTTTAACCTCATTTGTTGTCAATATCCTTGTCAATATTAATAAAAATTTCTATAAAAAAAGTATAATCTTTTCGTTGCACAAATTGCCTTATTTTGATATAATAACTTTTAATATAAAAAATAAAAATTTGCCATAAGAAAGTATTTGAAAGGGGTTAATTAGATGTTAAACAAAAACTTTGATGAAAAATTCGGTAAGCAGGGCATTACCTTTGACGATGTGTTGCTTATTCCCGGAGAATCCAATGTTGAACCAAAAAATGTACAAATAGATACCTATTTAACTAAAAAAATTCATCTTAACACACCTATTATGACAGCAGCTATGGATACAGTTACAGAAACTGCTATGGCAATTGCAATCGCTCGAGAAGGCGGCATTGGTATTATCCATAAAAATATGTCAATTGAAACTCAGGCAGATATGGTTGACAGAGTTAAGCGTAGTGAAAACGGTGTTATAGCTAACCCTTTCTTCCTTGCACCTGAAAATACCGTTGGTGATGCAGACGCATTAATGGGCAAGTATAAAATCAGCGGTGTGCCCATTTGCCGTAACGGAAAGCTGGTTGGTATTATTACAAACCGTGACCTTCGCTTTATGTCTGCTGCTGACTTTAACACAAAAATAAACCAGGTTATGACCAAGGATAATCTTGTTACCGCACCTGTCGGCACAACTCTTGTGCAGGCTCAGGAAATTTTAAGACGTCACCGTATTGAAAAACTTCCTATAACAGACAGCGAAGGCTATTTAAAGGGTCTTATTACAATTAAAGATATTGAAAAATCTGTTCAGTATCCAAACTCCGCTCGTGATTCAAAGGGTAGACTTCTATGCGGAGCAGCAATCGGCGGTACTGCCGATGTTCTTGACAGAGTGGCTGCATTAGTTGAAGCAGGTGTTGACGTATGCTGTTTAGACTCTGCCCATGGTCACAACAGCAATATTGTAAACTCTGTAAAAAAAGTTAAAAAAGCATATCCTGATTTACAGCTTATTGCAGGTAATATAGCAACTGCTGAAGCTGCAGAAACATTAATTGATGCCGGTGCAGACGCTGTTAAGGTTGGTATCGGTCCCGGTTCAATCTGCACAACACGAATTGTTGCAGGTATAGGTGTTCCCCAGATTACCGCTATTTATGACGCTGCTTGTGCTGCTTCAAAATACAGTATTCCTGTAATTGCTGACGGCGGTATTAAGTACAGCGGTGATATTGTTAAGGCACTTGCAGCCGGAGGCAACGTATGTATGGTTGGCTCACTTGTAGCAGGCTGTGAAGAAAGCCCTGGAGAAAACGAAATCTTCCAGGGCAGACAGTTTAAAACATATCGTGGTATGGGTTCACTTGCCGCTATGGGACAAGGCAGCTCAGACCGTTATTTTCAGGCTACAAACAAGAAGTTTGTTCCTGAAGGTGTGGAAGGTCGTGTACCTTACAAGGGTTTGCTTTCAGATACAATCTATCAAATGATGGGCGGTTTAAGATCCGGAATGGGTTACACAGGCTGTGCTACAATTAAGGAACTTCACGAAAAATCAAGATTTGTTCAGATTTCAGCTTCCAGCCTTCGTGAAAGCCACCCCCACGATATTCAGATTACTAAGGAAGCCCCTAACTATTCCTACAACCCTTAATCTAAATTATCTCAATAAATTTATAAACAATGTCAGGTGCTCCATTTTTGAAGTGCCTGATATTTTATATAATATTTTAAAAGTTTCTTCTCCTTTTTATTAGTTCACATCATTTTAACACATACAGAAAATTTTTTGGAAGCAAAGAAAATTGCTTGACTTTAACTTTGCTTTTGTGTATAATATACATAATAATTTATTACATTAGACACGATACAAGCTGAGAAGTAAGCGGTTACGAAACTGTGTTATTTTTCTGTTTGTGTTTTTGGGGACACAAGCAACGGCTTGTGTCTTTTTTTATTGCACTAAAATAATAAAACATTTAGCTGCATATGTGGAGGTTAATTTATGTTAGAAAAAGCAGAAGCAAAAACAAACGAATATCTCGAAAGAGAAAATCTCGGCAAACTGATGCGAAAATATGCCATTCCCTGTGTAATCTCGCTTTTAGTTGCCGCACTTTACAATATTGTCGACCAGATATTCATTGGAAATGCGGATTATCTCGGTTCTTACGGAAACGCTGCAAATACAGTTGTATTTCCGCTTACCGTGGTTGCACTTTCCATTGCTACGATGATTGGAGATGGATGCTGTACCTTTGTCAGCATAAGCCTCGGGGCAAAAGAAAAAAAGAATGCCCACCGGGGTATCGGCAGTTCGATTGCCACAGTGATTGGAATTGGTATTATCCTGATGATTGTCTTTCTGCTTTTTCAGGAACCAATTCTCACCGCTTTCGGCGCACGGGTAAACAACGAAACCTTCCGTCTGTCAAAAGAATATTTTTTGTGGATTACTTTTGGCGTGCCTTTTTATATGTTTGGTCAAGCTATGAATCCGATTATTCGGTCTGATGGAAGTCCAACCTTTGCCATGGGAACACTTCTAACCGGAGCTGTTCTGAATATTATCTTAGACCCGATTTGTATTTATGTATTGAAATGGGGAATGATGGGTGCTGCAGTTGCTACCATTTTTGGGCAGATTGTATCCGCTTTTATGTCAGCTTTCTATCTTTTCCGTATGAAGTCTGTCAAGCTGAGCAAGGATAGTTTTAAGTTTAGAACTTCTTTGCTGAAAAAGATTCTTCCCTTGGGGATTACCAGTTTTTTGTCGCAGATTTCCATTGTTTTCTCCATGGCTGCAGTGCTGAATATGGTTACAAAATACGGAGCATTAGATGCAGTTTTCGGTCAGGAACAATATGCGCATATTCCTACAGCAGTCATTGGAATTGTGATGAAATTTTTCCAAATCATCATTTCCATTTCGGTCGGTCTGGCAGCCGGGTGTACTCCTATTGCGGGCTATAATATTGGTGCACAACGGAACGACCGCGTAAAAACGCTGATGAAGCTACTGCTGATTACAGAATTTATTGTGGGACTCATTGCATCTGTTTTATTCCTGCTGTTTCCTCTTCAATTTATCAATATATTTGGTGCGAAAAACGAAAGCGTTTACTACACAGATTTTGCTATAAAAACGATACGAATTTTTCTCTGCCTGCTTCCGCTGTCCTGCTTAAATAAAGGAACATTCATTTTTCTGCAGTCACTTGGCAAAGCAAAAAGCTCTACCGCTCTTTCCCTGATGCGTGAAATTCTGTTTGGCGTAGGGTTGCCGCTTGTACTGCCTGTTTTTATGGGCCTTGACGGAATTCTCCTTTTCATGCCGATTGCTGATATTTTAACCGTAATCACATCTGTCATTGTAATTGTCTATACGAACAAATCCTTGAACCAAATGATAAAAATGCCGACAGTGGCAAGCACCACAAGAGAGATTGCTTCAAGAAAAGACGCTTGTACAGATTATATTATTACAATCGGTCGTTCATACGGTGCAGGAGGAAGAAGTATCGGCAAAAAAGTAGCTGAACATCTTCATATCCCATATTATGATTCCGCACTGCTGGAAGAATCTGCCAATAACAGTGGACTGAGCCAAAAATTTCTGCAAAGCGTCGATGAAAAGCCAATTGACAGCAGTATGCTGTACTGCTCTGTCGGCTTCGGTACAAATGAGTATAAATCCATTGCGGATCAGGCTCGGAAAGCGCAAAGGGAAATCATTGAGAAAATTGCGTCAGAAGGTCCTTGCGTGATTGTTGGACGCTCCGCTGATCAGATTCTTTCCGGGATGCATAAATTATTCCGTGTGTTTATCTCATCCGGAAAAGACCGTCGTATCAAGCGTATTTCGGAGAGAGATCATATATCGGCAGCAGAAGCAAAAAAGAAAATCAACAAGGTTGATAAAGAGCGTGCCGCATACTATGATCAGCGTTCTGAAACCCGCTGGGGTGATGCAGAAGGATATGATCTTTGTATTGATACAGACTGGTTTGGCATTGACGGTGCTTCTAATCTCATTACTACTTTAGTCAAAAATAAATAAACCGTTGGGAATTTCCGACGTTTTAAAATTAAAGGTGATATGCCATTACCATTTCAATGGGAAGTGCATATCACTTTTTATGTTTGTTATTGTAGCAGTATTGTATAAAAGGCTTTTCACACCCATTTTCAGTAGGGTAAGCAAGTAGCATGGATTTACTCAAAGACAAACAGAGCATAACCTGAAAAATCATATGAAACACCAGAATTCATCAATTTCTCCGCAACTACAGCGATCACATTGAATTGTATTCCATATTTAAAAATCTCTTTTCTTTCAACTTCAACCGGGTAGAACAGCATTTTCGAGTTTAACTATAATATAAACCGCACCTACTGTTAAATACTATGCTTGAATTTGTGAGAGTTATACTCTATGATTGTCTAAACAATTTCAAAATTGCCGCCTATTTAAATCGGCAAACCTGCTTGAAATTGAGCTTAATGCGACACACCTAAGCTTGCTTTATGCTTTTTTCAACCTTTTGTGTTGAAAATTTTGAAAAAAATGAAAAAGATAGATTTAAAGGGACTTCCACAAATGTTTTTTCATTTGCAAAAGTCCCTTATTATTTACTTTGTATAAACAGAAGAGTTTTAAATAACACTTAATTTTTCATAATTAATTACGATTAAATTAAAAATTTAGCTACTAGCTTACTTAACAGTAATCTTTACCTTTTTGTAAATACCGTTTTGAGCATATACGTAA
>CAYRTG010000057.1:0-3194 GCA_964427365.1 uncultured Ruminococcus sp.
TCACACTAAATGCAACCGCAAATTCTACTGTTGCATTTACTTTGAGAATTTACTATACTTAATTTAATAAATAATATTTCCTTAAAACTCTTGACTTAACAAAGAATGTGTGATAGAATGTCTTTACCTCATAAAAGGGGTCTATTTTTTTGTGCCCTTGTGAGGGAGGCTAGATTTTTTCCGAAAAATAACGGGAGGTGCCGAAAATGAGAGTTAAAATCACTTTGGCTTGTACAGAATGTAAACAACGTAATTACAACACAATGAAGAACAAGAAAAACAGTCCTGATAGACTTGAAATGAACAAGTACTGCAGATTCTGTAAGAAACACACAGTTCACAAGGAAACTAAGTAATAGGAGGTAGAATTATGGCTGATAATAAAGTAGCAGCAAAAAAATCTAAGAAGATTAATGTCTTTATTAGAATTTTAAACTATCTTCGTGCTTGTTGGGGAGAAATTAAGAAAATTACTTGGACTAATCCTAAGACAGCTACAAAAAACTTCTTCGTAGTACTTGTAGTAATAATTGTTGCAGGGTTATTCATTTTTGGGCTTGACAGACTTCTTTATTTCCTTCTTGACCTTGTTATAACTACAACCGGTGGTTAATCCGTTTTTCATACTTTATCTACGAAAGGAAGAAAGTAAATGGCTGACGGAACAGCAAAATGGTATGTAGTTCATACTTATTCAGGCTACGAAAACAAGGTAGCAAATGATCTTATAACAACAGTTGAAAACAGAAATCTTCAGGATATGATTCTTGACGTAAAGGTTCCTACAGAAATTGTTACAGAGAAAACCGACGACAAAGTTAAAGAAGTCGAACATAAGATTTTCCCGGGTTACGTTTTTATTAAGATGATTTACACAGATGAAACATGGTACATTGTCCGTAATATACGTGGATGTACAGGTTTTGTAGGACCATCATCAAAGCCTGTTCCTTTGTCAGACTCAGAGGTTTACAGACTGGGCGTAGAAACAAGGGTAGTAGAGGTTAACTACCGGGTAGGTGACTCAGTACGTATTATTGACGGCCCCCTTGAGGACTTTGTCGGTATTGTTGATGAGCTTGATACTGATAAAAACTACGTTCGTGTTATTGTATCAATGTTCGGACGTGAAACACCGGTAGAGCTTGAACTTGGTCAAGCCGAATCGGTTGATAACTAGGCATATTAAGCATTTTGCTTTTTATTTGGGAACTTTGTTGTTCCCTGTGGGAGGGACCCACAAATTGTCCCGCAATTTACCACGAATTTTGGAGGTGCAAACACAATGGCTCAAAAGGTTGTAGGCTTAATTAAGCTACAGATTCCTGCCGGAAAAGCTACTCCGGCACCACCGGTTGGCCCGGCTCTTGGTCAGCACGGTGTAAACATTGCTGCGTTCACAAAGGATTTTAACGAGCGCACAAAAAATGACGCAGGACTTCTTATTCCTGTAGTTATTACAGTATATGCAGACCGTTCTTTCACATTTATCACAAAGACACCACCTGCAGCTGTACTTATTAAAAAGGCATGCGGAATCGAAAGCGGTTCCGGAGTACCTAACAAACAGAAAGTTGCAAAAATCACCCGTGAACAGGTTCAGAAAATTGCTGAAACAAAGATGCCTGATCTTAATGCCGGTAGCATTGAATCTGCTATTAGCATGATTGCTGGTACAGCAAGAAGTATGGGTATTGAAGTGGTTGACTAATTTTTAAAATCCGGGTGGGAGGAATATTCTGCTTGACCACCTAATTATGGAGGAAAACTGATGAAACACGGTAAGAAATATGTTGACAGTGCAAAACTTGTTGACAGAACTAAATTATATGATACTGATGAAGCGCTTGCTACAGTTGTTAAGACTGCTAAAGCTAAGTTTGACGAAACAATTGAGCTTCATGTAAGACTCGGTGTTGACGGACGTCATGCTGACCAGCAGGTTAGAGGTGCATTAGTACTTCCTAACGGTACAGGTAAGAGCGTTAAAGTTCTTGCTATTTGTAAGGGTGCTAACGAAGATTTAGCTAAAGAGGCAGGTGCTGATTTTGTCGGTGCTGAAGATATGACTCAGAAAATACAGCAGGAAAACTGGATGGATTTCGACGTTCTTATTACAACACCTGATTGTATGGGTCTTGTAGGTCGGCTTGGTAAAATTCTTGGACCTCGCGGTCTTATGCCTAACCCAAAGGCAGGTACTGTAACTCCTGATATTGCTCGTGCTGTTAAAGAAGCAAAGGCAGGCAAGATTGAGTACCGTCTCGACAAGACTAACATTATTCACTGCCCAATCGGTAAAGCAAGCTTTGGCGCTGAAAAGCTTCAGCAGAATTTCGATGCTTTAATGGAAGCAATTGTTAAGGCTAAGCCTTCTGCTGCAAAGGGACAGTATATTAAGTCTTGTGCTGTATCATCAACTATGGGTCCATCTGTAAGAATCAGCCCATCAAAGTTTGGTGCATAATTAAATAAATTACACTTTGTGTAATATAAATCGCTGTTCTAAAGACAGTAGGTGCGAAAGCGTAAAGAATAATCTGCCTACCGAGGAAGATGCATTTTAATTGTATTTAGTGGTCTCCTCATATCTTTGAGGAGACTTGTTTTTTGAACCGCGTTATTTTAAATTTAACGGAGGTGAAAATATTGCCAAGTAAAAGTGTTTTAGAGGCAAAGCAGGCAGTTGTTGCTGAGCTCACTGAAAGACTTAAAAGTTCTGTTGTAGGCGTTCTTGTTAACTACAAGGGTATCAACGTTGAGGAAGATACAAAGCTTCGTAAAGAGCTTCGTGATAATGACGTTAAGTACACAGTAGTAAAGAATACTCTTCTTAAGAGAGCTGCAAATCAGGTTGGTCTTGAAGGCTTAGATTCTGTACTTGAGGGTACAACTGCTCTTGCTACAAGTGATGAGGATTATACTGCTGCTGCAAGAATCCTTTCAAATTATGCTGAAGAAAACGATTCTTTTGAAATTAAGGCAGGCTACATGGACGGTGCTGTTGTAGATTTAGCTACAATCAACAGCCTTTCAAAACTGCCAACAAGAGAAGTTCTTCTTGCAAATGTTCTTGGTGCATTTCAGGCGCCAATCGCTTCTTTTGCTCGTGCCGTACAGGCAATTGTTGACAAAGGCGGTGCAGAGGCTTGCGAGCCTGCTGAAAAGTCTGATGAAGTTGCTCCTGTTGAGGA
>CAYRTG010000057.1:3294-6516 GCA_964427365.1 uncultured Ruminococcus sp.
TTCCACGAGCATTATGTGATAGGCTTTTGTTGAAAGCATTAAAGCAATCCGGGGAAAACTTTATGAGCCGGAACGAGGATATCTGTATTCCGGAATTTTGATATATAAGGGAAGCCTTGACGCATTTTACCATACCACTGACCCACAGTTATTTTTGACTTTGGAGATTTTCAAATTCATATTTAGTCAAGTAACCCCACACATCACAACTGAATAATCGCCGCTATGCTACGGCACACCGAGCAGAAACATTATTTTTGATTTCCTGCTCGGTGTGCCTTGCGTTTGCCGGAGCGTTGTTCCGATTTAAATTTAATTATACTTATGTTATAAAAGACCCCGATTATTGACATTGCCTATAATCGGGGGTCTTTTATAAGAAATTATTTATTTCTGTCACGTCTGCCGCCACGTCTGTCACGACCACCGCTTCTTCTTGGTTTAAAAGAATGTTCAGTGTTAATGTCGTTTTCAGGCTCCATACCGTCAACTTCTATTAATACTGCACGACGGCTAAGGTTTAATCTGCCCTTATCGTCTATTTCCAGTACCTTAACTCTAATTACATCACCAACATTTACTACGTCAGTAACATTCTCTGTGTGCTTAACATCAAGCTGACTAATGTGGCAAAGACCTTCCTTGCCCGGAGCAATCTCAACAAATGCTCCGAAGTCCATAATTCTTGTAACCTTACCATAGAACATTGTCCCCGGCTCAGGGTCATTAGCGATTGTTTCAATCATTCCCAATGCACGCTGGCATTTATCAGCATCAATGCCGGATACAAATACCTTACCGTACTCGCCGTCTTCTTCAATATCAATCTTACATTCGCACTGTGCCTGAATTTCCTTAATAACCTTCCCGCTTTTGCCGATAACCTCGGAAATCTTCTCAGCAGAAATTGTGGTAGTATACATCTTTGGAGCATATTTTGAAAGCTCAGCTCTTGGTTCAGCAATAGCCTTAAGCATAACTTCGTCAAGGATGTAGTTTCTTGCCTTATGAGTTTTTTCAAGGGCTTCCTTAACCATTTCAGGAAGAAGACCGCTGATTTTAAGATCCATCTGAATAGCGGTAATGCCATCCTTAGTGCCTGCTACCTTAAAGTCCATATCACCGAAGAAGTCTTCAAGTCCCTGAATATCAACCATTGTCATCCATCTTTCGCCTTCAGTAATGAGTCCGCAGGAAATACCTGCTACAGGAGCTTTAATTGGAACACCTGCATCCATAAGAGCAAGTGTGCTGCCGCATACAGAACCTTGTGAAGTAGAGCCGTTTGAAGAAAGAACCTCAGAAACAAGTCTTAATGCATATGGAAATTCTTCAACAGGTGGAATTACAGGGGCAAGAGCACGTTCAGCTAAAGCACCATGACCGATTTCACGACGTCCCGGACCTCTGCTTGGCTTAGTTTCACCAACTGAATAGCTGGGAAAGTTGTAGTGGTGGATATATCTTTTTTCTGTTTCACCGTCAAGACCGTCTAAAATCTGTTTTTCGGCAACAGAGCCAAGAGTAGCAATTGTAAGAACCTGCGTTTGACCTCTTGTAAACATACCTGAGCCGTGAACTCTTGGAAGTACGCCAACCTCAGAAGCAAGGGGACGAATATCGTCCATACCCCTTCCGTCAACACGCTTCTGCTCGTCAAGTAACCAACGGCGGACAATAGTTTTCTGAGTTTTATACAAGCACTCGTCAATCTTAGCTTCAGACTCAGGATAAATTTCATCAAACTTTTTGTGAACAGCCTCGTAAATTGGATTCAATCTTTCGTCACGAACTGTCTTGTCATCAGTATCAAGAGCAACCTTAACATCAGCTTCAGCAAAGTTATAGATTGCTTCAAACATATCGTTATCAGGGTCATTTGAAGGGTAGCTGAATTTCTCTTTGCCTATTTCAGCAACAATACCATTGATAAATTCGATAATCTTCTGGTTAGCTTCGTGACCCGCCATAATAGCATTATACATTGTTTCATCATCAACGCAGTTAGCACCTGCTTCAATCATAGCTATTCGTTCGTTTGTTGAAGCAACAGTAGTAGCCATATCGGAAACTTCCCTCTGCTGTGCATTAGGGTTAATAACGATTTCACCCTCAACTAAACCTACTGAACAGCTGCTTACAGGACCGTTCCAAGGAACATCTGAAATAGAAATAGCGATTGATGTGCCAATCATTGCAGTAATCTCAGGTGAGCAGTCAGGATCAACAGACATAACTGTACATACAACTGAGCAGTCATTTCTCATATCCTTAGGGAAAAGAGGACGGATAGGTCTGTCAATTACACGGCTTGTAAGGATAGCCTTCTCAGAAGGACGTCCCTCACGTTTTAAGAAAGAGCCGGGAATCTTACCTGCAGCATAATGCTTCTCTTCGTAGTCAACTGAAAGAGGGAAGAAGTCAACTCCATCTCTTGGTTTTGCAGAAGCAGTGACTGCAACGTGAACAACAGTTTCACCGTAGGATACAAGGCAGGCACCGTTTGCAAGCTGCGTCATTTTACCGGTTTCAACCTTAAGAGGTCTGCCGGCAAATTCAGTTTCAAAAACTCTGTAGTTTGGAAACTCCATTTTTTTGTTCATAAAAAATCCTTTCCAAGGCAAAAGCCTTAATAAATATAATATTTTTAACAGGATTTTTTCTCGCACTTAGCAATAAAACCAAAGGATAATCAACAAGGTTGTCCTCTCGTTTTACCGCTAAAGCGTCGTGAAGAAAATCCTGTAATAAACGTAATACAGGGCAAACGGAATACCGCTTGCCCCAAATTTATAATTACTTACGAATACCGCATCTTTTGATGATAGAACGGTATCTTTCAATATCTACGTTAGTAAGATATTTTAAGAGAGAACGTCTTTGACCAACCATCTTAAGAAGACCGCGTCTTGAATGATGATCTTTCTTATGAATCTTTAAATGCTCAGTGAGGTCATTAATTCTCTTTGTGAGTAATGCAATCTGAACCTCAGGAGAACCTGTGTCGCCTTCGTGAAGAGCATACTCCTCCATAATCGCTTTCTTTTCTTCCGGTAACATTTTAATTCCACCTTTATGTTTTTTATTTGCCGAAACTCAGGTAAAGGCTGTGAAAATCCACATCGTGGCTTAATCCAATATCCGGGAATCGGTCAACTACAAGATTATAACACATAATAAACAAAAAGTAAAGTGTATTTCAAATTATAATTTCATTTAATA
>CAYRTG010000058.1:0-6380 GCA_964427365.1 uncultured Ruminococcus sp.
TTTTGAGAAGATAGCAAATAAGCTTGCTTTGCGTGATGAGGAAAAAGAACAACTATATGACTTAGCAACGGCAGCTAAGCCTAACTTATCGTTGGCACTAGATTTGATTGAGTACATTAAAGAAATTATTCCTTGCTACAGAGTTGTAGGCATCTCAAACCTTATAGGATAATTCGGCAGGACTTAATAAAAAGGCAGGCTTGCTGAAAATTTAGGGTATAAATATAAGTCAATATCATTTTTGAATAAAAAGTAATGAAAATTTATACATTTTATGTATTTTTATAAGAATTTGCTTGATTTATTTTTACGGCTATATTATTATATATATAATAAAAAAGAAAAGGGGTATTTCTAATGAAAAAAGTGTTATCAATTCTTTTAGTAGCTGTTATGCTGTGTTCCGCAGTTTTGGCTTTAACATCTTGTGGCGGTAACAGCGGTAAAACTGTTGCAAGCGTTGACGATTTAGCAGGTGCGGTAATCGGGGTTCAGCTTGGTACAACAGGTGATATCTATGCTTCTGACTATGAGGAAGAAGGCTCGAAAATTGAGCGTTTCAACAAGGGTGCTGACGCAGTTCTTGCACTTTCACAAGGCAAGCTTGATTGTGTAATTATTGACAACGAGCCTGCAAAGGCATTTGTTGCTGCTAACGAAGGACTTAAAATTTTAGACGATCCATTTGAGGTTGAGGACTACGCTATTTGTATTGCTAAGGAGAATAAGGACTTATTAAAGGATTTCAATAAAGTTTTAAAAGAACTTAAGAAAGACGGAACAATTGAAAGTATTATCAATAATTTCATTGGTGATGATACAAAGGGAGAGTCTCCTTATGAGTCACCAAAGGGTACGGAATATCCTAATGGTGAGCTTCATATGGCTACAAATGCTGCTTTCGAACCATATGAATTTAAAGAAAATGATAAAGTTGTTGGTATAGATCCAATGGTTGCAACAGCTATCTGTGATAAGCTTGGCTACAAGCTTGTGGTTGATGATATGGACTTTGACGCTATCATTACGGCTGTTCAGTCAGGCAAGGCTGATTTCGGTATGGCAGGTATGACAGTTACTGAAGAAAGATTGGAATCAATCAACTTTACTGATTCCTACACAACTGCTACTCAGGTTATCATTGTAAAGGAATAATTTACAGGAATTATAGGGCGTGCAGCTGCTTTGCGGCTGCACATATTAGATTAAAAGGAAAGTTTATATGAATGAGTTTTTTCAAGGTTTAGCTGACAGCTTTACAAGAACTTTCATTACCGAAGATCGTTGGCTGCAAATGTTGAACGGTCTTCTGGTAACTGTTGAAATTACAATTTTTGCTGCTGCAATAGGTATCGTTCTTGGTTTTCTTATTGCTATAGCACGTTCTACATATGATAAGAACTTATTAGGGAAAAAATGCAGACGATTAGGCGATTATTTACTTAAGGTTATTAATGTAATCTGCAACATTTATATTACGGTTATTCGCGGCACACCTGTTGTAATTCAGCTTATGATTATGTACTACATTGTTTTTTCTTCTTCACGAAACGGAATTATAGCGGCAATTATTTCATTTGGTATGAACTCTGCTGCTTATGTAGCTGAAATTGTGCGTTCAGGTATTATGTCAATTGACAAGGGACAGTTTGAAGCAAGCCGTTCCTTAGGCTTTGATTACAAAAGTACTATGATTCATATTATAATTCCGCAGGCATTTAAGAATATTCTCCCTGCACTCGGTAATGAGTTTATAGTTCTTGTTAAGGAAACCTCAGTTGCAGGTTATGTTGCACTCCAGGATATTACATATGTAGGCAACCTTATCCGTTCACGTACATATGAAGCATTTTTCCCACTTGTTTCGGTTGCAATTATCTATCTTGTAATTGTACTGATTCTTTCTTATTTCTTAAAGAAACTTGAGAGGAGGCTGAGAAACAGTGACCACTAATGATGTTTTAATCAAGGTTGACAATTTGCAGAAATCCTTTGGAGATAATCAGGTGCTTAAAGGTATTAATGCCGAAATTCGCAAGGGCGACGTTATGGTTGTTATAGGAGCTTCAGGCTCGGGTAAATCAACATTTCTACGTTGTCTTAACCTTCTTGAAGAGCCAACCGAAGGAACTATTCTTTTTGAGGGTACTGACATTACTAATCCAAGTGTAAATATTAATCTTCACCGCAGAAAAATGGGAATGGTTTTTCAGCAGTTCAACCTTTTTCCGCATATGACTGTACTTAAAAATATGATTTTAGGCCCTGTGAAACTTTTAGGAAAGACCAAACGAGAAGCTACTGATGAAGCTACGGCATTACTTGAGAGAGTAGGTCTTGCCGACAGAGCCAATGACTATCCTTCACAGCTTTCCGGAGGACAAAAACAGCGTGTTGCTATTGTACGAGCATTATGTATGAACCCTGATGTAATGCTTTTTGACGAACCAACATCGGCTCTTGATCCTGAAATGGTAGGCGAGGTTCTCGAGGTTATGAAAAACCTTGCAAAAGATGGTATGACAATGGTAGTTGTTACTCACGAAATGGGTTTTGCACGTGAAGTTGGTACTGAAATCGTATTTATCGATGATGGAGTTATTGCTGAAAAAGCACCTCCCCGGGAGTTCTTTACTAATCCTAAAAATGACAGACTCAGGGACTTTTTATCAAAAGTAATTTAAAAATCGCCCTCCTTGTTTCATGCAGGGAGGATTATTTTTTTCAAAAATATTGTTCTTTTTATTTTAAAGTGTTATACTAATGGATAATTGAAAAATTTTCTGAAAGGAATGTTGTATATGAACAAAATTATACCTGTTACAGTACTTACAGGCTATCTTGGTGCAGGCAAAACTACTGTGCTTAACCATGTGCTTAATAATCAGCAGGGATATAAGGTAGCTGTAATTGTAAACGATATCGGCGAGGTTAATATTGACGCTGAGCTTATACAGAAGGGTGGAGTTGTAAACGAGTCTGACGATAACCTTGTCCCTTTACAAAATGGTTGTATCTGCTGTACTTTGAAAATGGACTTAATTGAGCAAATTTGTCAGCTTATTGAAACAAGAAAATTCGACTATATTTTAATCGAGGCTTCAGGTATTTGCGAGCCTATTCCCATTGCCCAGACTATTGCAATGCTGGATGGCTCCTATAATGACCCTAAAATTCCTAAACTTTGTCGTCTTGATAATGTAGTATCAGTTGTTGACGCAGCAAGACTGTCAACAGAGTTTGGCTGCGGAGGAACACTCCTTTCCGATAATATTGGCGAGGAGGATATTGAAAACCTTATTATTCAGCAGATTGAATTTTGCAATACTATTATTATTAATAAAGTTGACAGTGTAACACCTGAGGAACTTAAAAAGGTGAAGTCTGTAATCCGTACTTTACAGCCTGAGGCTAAACTTATTGAAACCAATTACGGTAAGGTTGATGTGGGAGAAATCCTCGATACTAATGCGTTCAATTTTGAAAAGGTATGCAATTCACCCGGCTGGGTACATGAGCTTAACGCTGATTTAGATGACGAGGAAGAAGAACATCACCGCTCTGATGAACATCATCATGAACATGAGGAGCATGAACATCACCACAGTCATCATCACCATCACCACCACGGCGAGGGAGAGGTTGAGGAATATGGTATAGGCACATTTGTATATTTACGCCGTCAACCATTTGTAAAGGATAAGCTTGATAAATGGTTAAGTGCTTTTCCCAATAACATTATCCGTGCAAAGGGCATATTCTGGATGAAGGAGGACCCTGATTGGGCATATATGCTTGAACAGGCAGGCAGACAGGTAACTGCTGAGGATTATGCTCAATGGGTGGCATCTGCATCATTAGAAGTTCAACAAAAAGCAAAGGCTGAGGATCCAATTCTCAGAAAAGAATGGGACGACAAATACGGGGATAGAATGAATAAAATCGTATTTATCGGTCAAAAGCTTGATAAGTCTAAAATCACAGCAGAGCTTGACGCCTGCTTAACCGAATAGAATTGTTAAGAATATTAATCTTAATAATCTAAATTGAAGGGGGTTAATAACCTCCTTTTTCTTATTAATATAGTTTATAATCCTTGTAAAACCTTTAATTTGATTGCTTATTTTACTTGACATACAACCTTCAAAAAACTATAATAAATATTGTATATTTTAAACTGCCTTAGTATGGGTATTTAGTTGAAAGGAAGATTCAATTATGGATAAAAAAATTATGTTGACTGCCGAAGGTCTTGAAAAATTAGAGAAAGAATTAAAATATCTTAAAGGTGAAAAACGTAAGGAAATGGCTGAAAAAATCAAGATTGCACGTTCTTATGGCGACCTTTCCGAAAACAGCGAATATGATGACGCTAAAAACGAACAGGCTATTATGGAAGCTCGTATCCGTGACATTGAGACAACTCTTAAAAACTATGAGCTTATTGATGAGTCTGACGATAACAATATGACCGTCCGTCTTTCTTCAAAGGTTACCGTTGAAATGATTGAAACCGGCACAACCAGAGAATTTAAAATTGTCGGTGTTAATGAAATTGATCCGCCTAAGGGTAAAATCTCTGATGAGTCTCCTATTGGCGCTGCTTTAGTAGGACATGCTGTAGGTGATGTTGTAGAGGCTGAAACTCCAAACGGTTCATTAGGACTTAAAATTCTTGAAATCGGCAGATAATTATAACTTATGCGATGATGTCCCCCGCTTGTAAAGCGGCGGTGTCTTTTACTGTTTCAATGGGAGTTATAATTCCATTGAAACACTGAGGAACTAACGCTCCCATCGCAGTTGCAATCTGTCGCAAGCTTCATTTTAAGCAGTCTTGCCGGAGCGTTGCTTTGATTTAATAAATAATCCGCTTTATAATATAAATTGGGAAAATGGAAGGGATGATGTAATATGGGAGAGAATCCACAGCAGATTCAAATTTCAAGCGATCCTGTAAAGGCTCGTTATGATAAACTTAATATCCTTAGAAATATGGGGCGTGACCCATTTGAGGAAACAGTTTCCAATCGTGATATAACCTGTGCCGAAATTATTCGGCGTTACGAAGAACTTGAAGAAAAGACTGTTTGCGTTGCCGGACGTATTATGTCTAAAAGAGGTAAGGGAAAAGTAAGTTTTCTTGACCTGCACGACCGCAGCGGAAAAATTCAAATTTTTGCTAAGCGTGATGATTTAGGTGAAGAAGAATACGCTATCCTGAAAAGATGGGATATTGGTGACATTGTAGAGGTTAAGGGCTTTGTTTTTAAAACTCAAATGGGTGAAATAAGTATTCACGCACTTGAAGTCAAAATCCTTTCAAAGTCACTTCAGCCATTGCCTGAAAAATATCACGGTCTTACTAATACAGATATGAGATATCGTCAAAGATACCTTGATTTGATTATGAATCAGGAGTCCAAGGATACATTTATTAAGCGTTCTCAGATTATTAAGGAAATCCGTAATTTCTTGGACGCTAAGGATTTTATTGAGGTTGAAACACCTATGCTTGTTCACAACGCAGGCGGTGCAGCAGCAAGACCATTTGAAACTCATTACAACTCACTTGACGAGGATGTAAAGCTTCGCATTTCACTTGAGCTTTATTTAAAGCGTCTGATTGTAGGCGGACTTGAGAAAGTATACGAAATCGGCAGAGTTTTCCGTAATGAAGGTGTTGATACAAGGCACAATCCTGAATTTACACTTATGGAGCTTTATCAGGCATATACAGATTATCATGGAATGATGGACTTAACAGAGGAAATGTTCCGCTGTTTGGCTGAAAAAGTAATCGGCAATACTAAGTTCACATACAACGGTATTGAAATTGATTTTGGTAAGCCGTTTGAAAGAATGACAATGAATGATTGTATTAAGAAGTACACAGGTATTGATTTTGATACAGTTAAAACAGATGAAGAGGCTAAAGCTCTTGCTGATAAAAATCATATTGAATATGAAGACAAACATGGAAAGGGCGAGATTATCAACCTTTTCTTTGAGGGATTCTGTGAAGATAAACTTGTACAGCCTACATTTATTATGGATCATCCAATTGCTATCAGCCCTCTTACAAAAAAGAAGCCTAATGATCCCGAAAAGGTAGAAAGATTTGAGTTGTTTATTAACACTTGGGAAATGTGTAATGCTTATTCAGAGCTTAATGATCCAATAGACCAGAGAGAAAGATTCAAACTTCAGGACGCTGCCGCAGATGCCGGTGACGAGGAAGCAAACCACACGGACGAAGATTTTCTCTATGCCCTAGAAGTAGGTATGCCTCCAACAGGCGGTATCGGCTACGGTATTGACAGGCTTGTAATGCTTCTTACAGATTCACAAGCTATCCGTGACGTCCTCCTGTTCCCGAC
>CAYRTG010000059.1:0-6105 GCA_964427365.1 uncultured Ruminococcus sp.
GCTTTATTGAATTTATGTGAAATATTTTATAACTTATGTCAAAATAACCAAAATATTTAAAACTTATTGTTTAAAAAATATATATACTAATTTGATATAATTTGATATAATTATTATGATTAAAGACGCAATTATGCGTAAATTAAACGAAAGGGAGTTTTTAAAGTATGAAAAAACTCAGAGGAATTTTAAGCATTATTCTTGCTGTTACACTTCTATGCTCTAGCTTCTGCTTTATTACAACAGCAAACGCTGCTGAAGTAAACACGGAAGCTACTGCAACTGACGTTAATCTTCAGAGTAATGTTCAGGACGGTGTTATCCTTCACGCTTTCTGCTGGAGCTACGCTGAAATTGAAAAAAATCTTGAGGCTATTCGAGCAGCAGGTTATTCTACTATTCAGACATCACCTGTTCAGCAGCCTAAAGACTACAGCTCATCTACTGATATTGCCGGTCAATGGTGGAAGTTATATCAGCCGGTAAGCTTATCAATCGCAGACAATTCATGGATTGGCACAAAAGAGGATTTGAAATCTCTTTGTACTGCTGCTCATAAATATGGTATTAATATTATCTGTGATATAGTTTCTAACCACCTTGGTGCTGACAATGATGCCGGAGCGTATGGGCTTGCATCTGACGTTAAGAAATATGAGCCTACAATCTATGGTACAGACGGTGCTACACTTCAGGGCAGTCAGTATTTTCACCAGCTAAAGCAAAGTACCAGTGACAGCAATGTTCAGTCGGTTGTTCAAGGTTGGGTATCAGCTTGTCCTGACCTTAACACAGGCAATACATATGTTCAGGAAAGAGTTACAAGTCTTCTTAAGGAATGTGTAGACTGTGGCGTTGACGGTTTCCGTTTTGACGCTGCTAAGCATATTGAAACAAGTGAAGACGGTGAATATGCTTCTAACTATTGGAAGACAGTTCTCGGCAATGCTACTAACTATGCTATGTCAACTCAGAACAAGAGCCTTTACTACTACGGTGAGGTTCTTAACACAGCAGGTCCTAACAGAAACATTAGTGCATATACAGACCTAATGAGCATTACAGATAATAAAACAGGTAATTCTGTACTTGCTAATGTAAGAAACCACAATGCATCATCTGCTGTTAATGATTCATATCAGATTACAGGTAATGCTTCAAAAGCAGTTCTCTGGGCTGAATCCCATGATACTTATGAAGGTTCATCAGATTCAACTCAGAGCGTAAGCAATGAAGACATTGTTAAGGCTTGGGCAATTGTTGCTTCAAGAAAAGACGCTACGGCTTTATTCTTCCCTCGTCCGGGCTCAATGAGTATGGGCGGATGTACAACAGACTCAACATATAAAAGCGTTGCTGTTGCAGAAGTTAACAAGTTCCATAACAACTTTGTGGGACAATCTGAAAAGCTTGGCTCAAGCGGCAACATTGCTTATGTTGCAAGGGGTAACAAAGGTATTGTTCTTGTAAACACTAACGGTACTGCAACAAACGCTTCTGTAAGCGGAACAGGTCTTGCAGACGGCTCATACACAGATATGATTACCGGTGCTGATTTCACAGTATCAGGCGGTACAGTAAGCGGTCAGATTGGATCTTCCGGAGTTGCTGTTGTAACTCAGGGAACAACAACTCCTAAGGCTTTCTCAAGCGAAGAGAATAAAACTTTTGAAGGCGATTCACTTACTGTTCAGCTTTCTCTTTCAAATGCTACAAGCGGTACTTATCAGCTTGAAAACTACGCTCCGGTTTCATTTACGGGTTCACCTACAATCCGTATTGGTAAAGATTACAACTACGGCGATACAATTAATCTTACTCTAACAGCTACTGACGGTAGTCAGACGACTTCTACTACATATAAATATGTAAAGAAAGCTGCCGCTTCTTCAGGTGTATATGTTATATTCCCGGCTTCAGTTGTTAGCAGCAAGGGCTGGAAAGCTCCAATTAAGTGTTATGTATATGATGAAGCAACAACAAGCAAAAAAATCACTTATAAAAACGCTGCCTGGCCCGGTGAGGAAATGAAGTATGACGCTACTCTTGACGCATACTATATTCAGGTAAACAACAACTCTTGTTTACAACAGGAAACCGGCTCAGAAACAACAACTGCTTCTGACTTTAACCTTGCACAGTCATCTAACACTTGTGTAATCGTTAATGACTCATCATCTACTAACGGTGCAACATCTGCAGGTAAGCAGTATCCGTCAGCAAGCTCATCCATCACTCTTAAGCTTAATGGTGTTTCACATAAATTAACCGACCTATCTACTTCAGGTTGGGTTACAACGACAGATGAGCCCGGTAGCAGCGATATTGTAGCCGCAACAGAAGTAACAAAGGGCAATGCAACTGTTCCTGCTACATCCATTACTCAGGCTTCATCAGACTTAGTATATGGTGATGCAAATCTTAATAATGCAATTGATATTAACGATGTTACTGCAATTCAGAAACATTTAGCCGACCTTGTTATCTTAAGCGACAACGGACTTAAGGTTTCAGATGTTGACGAAAGCGGCAAGATTTCAATTAAGGATGCAACCTATATTCAAAAGTATATTCTAAATATGAGTGATACTGCTAATGTTGGTAAGGCTTATACTTCACAACCTACAACACAGGATTCTACACAAGCGCCGACACAAGCGCCGACACAAGCGCCGACACAAGCACCTACACAAGCATCGACTGATTCTACAAACACATACACTGCTTACTTCAAAACTACTTTGACTTGGATGACTTCAATGGGTTGCAGCCTATATCTATATGATACAAGCACAGGTATGTCATACTTAATGGAGCAGGATTTAACCGCTTATCCAAATGTATTTACATCAGATGTTCCGGAAAGCTGTTCAAATGTTGTATTCTACAGGGCATTAACTCCGGTAGATAATCCAACAACTGATACAGAAAATGCATATAACCTTATGCCTGCAACAATTTCAAAAACAAACAACTGTTATACATTAACAAGTTTTCCTGACGGCGGAACTCCAACAGGCTCAACAGGTCCATATGTGGCTGAGCAAGCTCCTGACTTCCAGCTTTCAACATTATACTTTGACAACTCCTTAACAAATTGGAGCAATGTTTATGTATATGGTTGGGGCTATGGAATCTATAATGAAACAATTGCTATGACTCAGATTCCCGGTACTCAGATTTGGACTGTTGAATTACCGCAGGCAATTCCTGACGGCGTAGAAACATTCCTGTTTAAAGATACCGAAGGCAGCGTGTTTAATCAACAAACATCTAATGTTACAGTTCAAAAACCATACAACTGCTACAAAGGCGGAGCAGGAACTTGGTCAACATACAACGGTTGATAAATAAATTTAATCGATATTAAATACAATTTAACATAACAACCCCGAAGCATAAACTCCGGGGTTGTTATTTATTAACAAAAAATTACCAAAATATAATAATAAAGTGCATATACAACTCACCTAAAAAACTGATATAATATAGTGAGTTTTTTTAAACTTAATATTTAGAAATTTTGAAAGGATGAAAAAAATGAAAAGAATCTTGTCAATTATTCTTTGTCTTGCAATTGCAGTATCATTTACAACTTTTGCAATTAATGCAAATGCTGTTACAACAGACAAGAATAATTCCTGTGCAGATGTAAGCTTAAACTCTGCTTCTGCTACACTAAGCAGTCCTTCAGACTTTACTTGGGATAATGCTTCCGTTTACTTTCTGCTTACTGACCGTTTCAAAAACGGTAACACCAGCAATGACCACAGCTATGGCAGAGGTCTTAACTTACAAGGTGAATCTGTAAAAGGTAACTCAGACGCTGCTATGTTTCACGGTGGTGACTTTGCAGGTATTACACAGACAATTAATGATGGTTATTTTGAAAATCTTGGTGTAAATGCCCTGTGGATTTCTGCTCCTTATGAGCAGTCCCACGGCTGGGTTGCTGCAGGTTCCGGTATAAATGGTACTTTTGCACACTATGCATATCACGGCTACTATGTTCTTGACTACACTCAAACAGATAAAAACTTTGGTACTGAAGAAGAGTTTGCTACATTAGTAGAAACAGCTCACTCACACGGTTTGAGAATTGTTCTTGACATTGTTATGAACCACGCAGGCTACTGTACTCTTGATGATATGAACAAATATAGTTATGGCGTTATTACAAGAGCTGATTGGAAAACAAACTACTACAACCAAACAATGAGTTCCAACGACTTTAATGCTTATATTGACTACGACAACAATGCAGACGCTTGGGCAAAATGGTGGGGTTCTGATTGGCTGAGAGCCGGTATTGCAGGCTACAGCTTAGATAATTCAAGCGAGTATACGCAACAGCTTACATATCTTCCTGACTTTAAAACAGAAAGCTCAACAACTGTAGATATTCCTGAACTTTTAAAAACAAAATGGACTCTGGACGGTATTCTTTCTCAAAGAACCTCTGAAACAAATCAGTATTTCAGTTCAACAGGCAAGCAGAAAACTGTAAGAAACTTTCTTGTTTACTGGCTTTCACAGTGGGTTGAGAAATATGGTATTGACGGATTCCGCTGCGATACTGCTAAACACGTTGAATTAGCTTCATGGAATGCTCTTAAAACCGCTTGTTCAGAATCACTTAAAAAATGGAGAGCTAATAATCCCTCTGCTCCGGGAGCTGATTGGGACGAAGATTTCTGGATGACAGGCGAATGCTTTCCTCACTATCTTAGCTATGACAATTACTACACACAGGGCGGATTCGACTCTATGATTAACTTCAGCTATCAGAGCGGCAATGGTGTTCCGGATACAAGCTCAATTAACAGCACCTATAATGATTACGCTAATCAGCTGAATAATAATGATAAATTCAATGTTCTTACTTTTATTTCTTCTCATGACTGCCCTACTTACAACCGCAGCGATGCTATCTATCAGGGTTCTGCATTCCAACTTCTTCCGGGTGCTATTCAGATATTTTACGGTGATGAAACTGCAAGACCAAACGCTACCGCAAGCGTAAAGCTTGAAGATCACGCAATGAGAAGTGATATGAACTGGGGAGAGAATCAATCCATTCTTCAGCATTGGCAGAAAGTTGGTCAGTTCAGGAACAATCACGTTGCTGTAGGTGCAGGTAGTCATAATACACTTTCTTCCACTTCCGGTGCGGCTTTTGTTCGTTCTTACAACAAAAATGGTGTTACTGATGTGGTTGCTGCTTGTATTGGTGCAAACAAAAACACAAGCGTTACTATTACACTGAACGATGCCTTTTCTGACGGCACCGTTCTTAGGAATACATATGACGGTACAACAGCTACTGTTTCCGGCGGTAAAGTAACCTTTAACAGTGGTGCTAACGGAACAATTCTTCTCGAAACATCTGACGGTTCTTCACCTATTATTCCTGCTACAGCTTCGACTGAACTTCAGCCAACACAGTCCTCAACTGAAGTTATCGGTATTTACGGTGACGCAAATGTTGACGGAAATATTGATATTAAGGACGTTACACTTATTCAGAAAAGCTTAGTTGAATTGGATGTAATTTCTTCAAAAGGTATTGCTTTAGCTGATGTTGATAATGACAATACTATTAAAATCAAGGACGCTGCATACATTCAAAAATACATCCTCGGTATGAGCAATGTTGCCAACGTTGGTACTAATCTGGTTAAGGATAACTCTGTGGATTCTACCAATACTCCTACCACTCAGCCGGCCGAAGATGGTACTGTTGTTTACTTTGAAAACACAAATAACTGGTCGAACGTTTATATTTACTATTGGAAAGATGGTAGTGATGGTCCAAATAAATGGCCCGGTACTCCTATGGAACAGACATCTGACGGAAAATGGAAATTTACAATTCCGACCGGTATGAATTTTGTAATCTTTAATGACGGTAAAGAAAACGGTGCACAACAGACTGGCAATCTCGATATTCCATCTTCAAGCGGAATGACATTTAACTACAGCTCAAACAGCTGGTCATAACACTATAATTATAAGGCAGAGAATATGCTTTGCCTCAGCTTAAAAGCCGATTAACCCTTATGAGTTAATCGGCTATCTTTATGGTTTTATTAAAAAGATTTGTGA
>CAYRTG010000060.1:0-2704 GCA_964427365.1 uncultured Ruminococcus sp.
TAATAAAATTTTATCCCTGAATCTTTTGTAAAAATGCTTTTACTCTGTCATTTTTAGGATTGTCTATTACTTCACTTGGGTCACCTTGTTCTACAATATATCCATCATCCATAAAGATTACTCTGTCCGATACATTACGTGCAAAGTCGATTTCGTGGGTAACAATTACCATTGTCATTTTTTCGCTTGCAAGTAATCTTAGAACTTTAAGAATTTCCTGCGTCAATTCCGGATCAAGGGCTGAGGTTGGCTCGTCAAAAAATAAAATTTTTGGATTCATTGCCAATGCTCTTGCTATAGCTACTCGCTGTTGCTGTCCCCCTGAAAGCTGCGACGGATAATAATCCTCCTTATCGCCAATTGACATACGGTTAAGAAGAGCTCTTGCTTCTGCATAAACTTCCTCTTTATTTCTTTTCTGTACGGAAATAGGTGCGTCTGATACGTTTTTTAATACAGTATAATGTGGAAATAAATTGAAGTTTTGGAATACAAGTCCAAAATAGTTTTGGATTTTCTTGAGATTATCCTTTGAAGTATAAACAGATTTATCGTTGACTTCTGTTGCAGCATTTTCACCACAGTAAATCAGAGAGCCTTTATCCATTGTTTCAAGGAATGTTGCACATCTTAATAAGGTTGATTTACCACTACCTGAGGGACCGATTATTGATACTACTTCGCCCTCTTCAACATAGAGAGAAATGTCCTTTAGAACTTCTAAATTACCAAAGGATTTTTTTAAGTTATTAATTTCAAGTAATTTCATTATATTCTCCTTAGGTTCTGTAGTAATTCATTTTCTTTTCAATCTTGCCCATTACAAATGAAACAACAAGGTTAAATAAATAATAGAATGCACCTGCTACAAACAGCGGCATAATATTACTTTCTGATGCTGAAACCTGTTTTGCGATTGTAAACATTTCCATAAATGCTATTGCAAATGCAAGGGAAGTATCTTTTACAAGTGTTATTATTTCATTAGTTACAGGAGGTAAGGTATGTCGTACCATTTGAGGTAAAACTATTTTCATAAAGGTCTGGCTGTTTGAATATCCCAAAACCATTGCCGCTTCATAATGTCCCTGTGGCACTGCCTCTATACCGCTTCTGTAAATTTCTGCAAAATAAGCCGCATAGTTTAATGCAAAGCCTATGACCGCAGCATAAAATCTGTAGCTTGAAGAAAGGGAAATTTTGAATATATAGTATGGAGCATAATATACCACAAGAAGCTGTAGCATAAGTGGTGTTCCACGCATAATAGATATGTAGAATTTTGCAACAAGCTCAATTACCTTAAATTTTGAACGTCTTGCAAAACAGACAAACAATCCTAAAGGCATTGATAAAATAATAGTCAAAGCAAACAATGCTAATGACGCCCACATGCCGGAGGAAAGCTGAGATATCACCCATAAAATCCAGCTGAATATATTATCTTCTGTGCCTGATACACTTCCCAATGTCACACCGCTGACTGTTATGGTTGCAGGTATCAAAAGGACAATAAACACTATAACTGCAATAAAAGGTTTTTTCTTCATAAATATCACCTTAAAATTGCCACAGGGTATCTGCCCTGTGGCAACATTAGTTTACAAAAAATTAAAAACAGATAAGCTATTTAATTATTCACCAAAACACACGCTGTCGGAAATACCGTACTCATCGTTGTATTTGTCAACTATTTTCATAAATGTACCGTCTTCATACATTTCTTTAAGTGTTTCCTCTACAGTATCACGAAGCTCAGTGTTGCCTTTCTTAAATCCAACTGCATATTGCTCTGTTGAAATCTGATCATCAAGAATCTTGTACTTACCTTCATTTTTACTTAGGTTGTAATTAGCTACACCGATATCCATACCAACAGCATCTACTGCACCTGAGTCAAGGTTCATAAGCGCTGAGTTATAGTTGCCAATCTGCTGAAGCTCTGCAAAAGACGCACAAAGCTTTTTGTTTGCATCAGTAGCATCATCGCCTGTGAATGCAGCAAGTGCTGATGAATCAGACTGTACAGCTACTACCTTGCCGCTTAAATCATCAAGTGAAGAAATATCTGAATCGGCTTTAACAACAATTACCTGTGAGTTATCAATATATGGCGATGTCCATGTATAATCTTCCTCACGACCGGTCATTGTGAAACCATTCCATATACAGTCGATTGTACCTGAGTTAAGCTCCATATCCTTGCTGTCCCAGTCAATTGGCTGCTTTACAAGTTCCCAACCCTGACGTTTACATACTTCTTCTGCAAGCTCAAGGTCAACACCTGTGTATTCACCGTCTTTGTCCTTGTAGCCGTATGGTGGAAATTCCGCATCAAAACCAACTGTAAATGTTGTTGTTTCATCTGATCCATCCTTTGCTTCAGTTGTAGAATCATTAGCAGAAGATGTTTCTCCCCCTGAGCAACCACAGAATACTACAGCTAACATCATAAGAGCTGCTAATAATAAAGCTAATGTTTTTTTCATACTTTCACCTCATAAGGAAAATTCAATATTAATAGTTTAGCATATTAACACGCTAAAGTCAACAAATTATAACTTTTTTCTGTATTATATTTTACACAAATGTAATGTATAATAAAATATTAAATTATTTAATTTGCATAAATCAGCTACTTTGAATTTACATAACATTAAATTCATTTTTGCAAAACAAAAGCCCTATTCTTACGAACAAGGCT
>CAYRTG010000060.1:2804-5524 GCA_964427365.1 uncultured Ruminococcus sp.
GCTGATTCGCTTATTGAAACATTTCCCTCATTATCTACTGCAAATGTATAAAACTTAAGTGTTTTTATAGCTTTATTCTTGCTAACATATGGTGCATAAGTAAACTGATAAGATCCTGATTCATTTGGCTGATTTACAGAAGAATTGTGTACTACTATATCATTATACACATTTGTGCCGTCTGTAATATTTAAAACCGCAGCTTTTAATTCTTCAATAGAATAATTATTAGCTGTAAATACTACACCCATTCTGGAAAATTTATTGATATTAGCTGTTGCTAAAAGCTCCATTGACACCTTATCATCGGTTATGGTCATTCCGTCCAAAGATATAGCGGTAGCTTTACTTGATGAACCTGATACCAAATCAATATTTCCTGTTACATAAAAAGTATAAACTGCTCCGTCAATTATTACGGTAGCTTTTTCCTTATAGCCAAATGAACCGATTAGTTTACCGTCAACAGAAACCAAATATTTTTTTTCTGTTTCAGCTATTGAGGCATAAACTGTTGAACCCTCTACCCTACATTCTCCAAGGCTGTATAAATAATAGGGATTTACAATATCAGGCATATTAGCGCTTGCAATTTCATATGCGTCAATTTTATCAGTTGTTACTTTTTTTGTCAGAGTTTGAATACCTTCATCAGTTTTATAATTGTAAACAACATTGTAGTCCGCTGTCATATTATAGTTTTTCTGTAAATATGAAATGTCGTCAATGTTGAATTTACAGTCGCCGTTTACATCACAGTTCTGTGAATAGAAATCAATATCTTCTACACCTGCAATAGCTTGCATCATTGTTATAGCGTCTTTACCGTTTACAACCTTATCATTATTTACATCACCTAAAAGGTTTGAAGGATATTGTTCTTCAGTAATAATTTCATATTTTATAGAATTTGAAATACAGAATTCTTCTGCGTAGCTGTCAGCTAAACAATATACTGTTACATTTTCTGTGTTTTTGAAAGCCTTATCGCTTATTTTCCTTACAGCAGCCGGCACATAAAGAGCCTTTAAATCAGGGCTGTTTGCAAAAGTATATGCACCGATTTCTTCAACATTTTCAGGAAGTACTATTTTTTCCATAGTACATTTATAAAAAACATAGTCACCTATGGTTTTCAGGGTATCGGGAAGGGACAAATATTTTAATGAAACATCTGTATTAAATACACTCTTACCAAGCTCATTTACTTTTGTATTTCTTAAAAGTGCTGTATCCATAACGGGGTTATAAGCTAAAGCTACATCATAAATTACCTGTAGATTTTTTGAAAAGTAAATGCTTTTGAGGTTATCGCAGTTTCGAGCCGCCCACTTTCTTATATTTGACATACCGTCGTGCATCGTGATTGTTTCAACAACATTATTTCCATAAAAACATTTTTCTCCCAAACGTTTTACAGTATGGGTATGTACAACCTCAGGTATAACAGGGTTAGGGTCAGTTCCTGAATAGGAACCTACAGCGTAAGTTTCGTTGCCGTTTTCATCCATTAAATCGACCTGAAAAACATAGTCGGGAAAATCAGGCCAGCTTACAAGAGTTTCTGCATTAACAGAAACTACAGAAAACATAAAAAATATTATAATAAGTACAAATGAAAACGAAAAAGAAAATATTTTTTTCATATTAACCTCCATCACGAGCAACTCATAATATAGTTATTAAGTATATTATAAAGGAAAACAGAAATTTTTGCAATAATAATGTACGTAATAATGTAAATAATTTAAAGGCTGACTACATAAAAGCAGTCAGCCTTTGTGATTAAATTGAAATTATCAGGTGAGATCGCCGAGAATATCGCCGATGTCCTCAGTTTCCTTTGGAATTTCAGTTGAACCTGTTAAACAATCTTCAACATCATATTCAACAACTTCAAATTCAGGTGTATTATATTTTTTCATTTTAATCCTCCTTATGCAACAGCATTTACAAGGTCAACCTTTGCAGTTGAACTTACACTTACCTTACCGTTTGCATCAACAGCAAATGTATAGAAATATAGGGTGTAATTTGCCTTATCTCTATTTACAAATGGTGCATATGTAAACTGATAAAATCCGGATTCATTAGGAGTATCTACCGATGAATTATGAACAGCAATGCCGTTTGAAACACCGGTTCCGGCAGTTACCTCAGCAACTGCAGCCTCAATATCAGCCTGCGTCTTTTCAGAAGTAGCAAATACAACACCCATGCGAGCAAAGTCTTCTACATTAGCAGTAGCAAGAAGCTCCATAGATACCTTTTCATCTGAAACTGTAAGTCCGTCAAGAGAAATTGCAGCAGCTTCTTTTTCTTCACCGGAAACAAGGTCAACATCACCTGTTACATAGAATGTATAATCGGCGCCGTTTAGCTTAACTGTTGCTTTCTCCTTATAACCATATGTGCCGGCAATTACACCGTCAACTGTTACAGTATACTTCTTTTCTGTAGCAACCATAGCTGCATTTACAGTTGTGCCGTCAATTGTACATTCGCCAAGGTCATATGTAGCATACGGGTTTTTGATTTCAGGAACAGCTAATGAAGCAATAGCAGAAGCATCAGTTTCAGTTGTTGTTACTTTCTTTGTGAGCGTCTGCTCACCATCTTCAGTTGTGTAGTTGTAAACTACTGTGTATTCTGTTTCAACAGGAGCACCGTAAACAGACCATTCGCCTTCTACGCCCGGGCTACCCCAAACAGCAGAAGTA
>CAYRTG010000061.1:0-5023 GCA_964427365.1 uncultured Ruminococcus sp.
AAATATGAATATTTTGCCATAAGTTTTAAAATGCATTAAAAATAATACATTAATTGGTATAAAATCAGGTTTCAATTACCACATATAAATCAGACATAGCGACACAAAATACTATAGCAACGAAAAAAGTTGCTTGATTTATAAATTTTAAAATATAGTAAAGGAGATAAACACTATGTCTAAGAATAGCATCGTAGTACCAGAAGCTAAAGAAGCTCTTGAGCGTTTCAAGATGGAAGCTGCTAACGAAGTAGGCGTTAATCTTAAGAAGGGATATAACGGCGACCTCACATCACGTCAGGCAGGTTCAGTAGGCGGTCAGATGGTCAAAAAGATGATTGAATCATATGAAAACAGCATGAAATAATTTTTGAATTTCAAAATTTGAGGGTACATGGAAACCTCCGTGTACCCTCATTTCAGTTGCTACGATTTATATTTTATTACAAAAATTATTACAAATGTAAGTAAAATTTATTGACAATCAATCAAGAATGTGCTAAAATCAAAATAAATAAATGTTAGGGGGTTTTTCTATGACAATGGTTAAAAAACTTATTTGCGAGTTTATTGGAACAGCTGTTTTAGTTATCTTTGGCTGCGGTACTGCAATGACAGTAGGATGCAACGCTGAAAACGGATGCGGATACATTCTTACGGCGCTTGCATTTGGTCTTGTTATTGTTGCAATGGCTTATTCAATCGGCAATGTTTCGGGATGTCATATAAATCCTGCCGTTTCGATTGGTATGCTTGTATGCGGAAAGATGAGCTTTACCGACTTTATCGGTTACATAATTGCTCAGTTCCTTGGCGCAATCGCAGGCGCAGGAGTTTTAAGAGGTGTGTTCTCTATGGCAAACCTTGAGGATAAAACAGGCGCACTCGGTTCAAACGCACTTGCAAACGGAAGCTTAGGTGCATCTATTATTATTGAAATTATTCTTACTTTTGTATTTGTTCTTGCAATCCTCGGTGTAACCTCTAAAATTGAGAACGGTGCGGTTTCAGGCATTGTAATAGGTCTTACACTTACGCTTGTCCACATTCTTGGAATCGGACTTACGGGTACTTCCGTAAATCCCGCTCGCTCATTCGGACCTGCCCTCATCGCAGGCGGTGAAGCACTTGCAAATTCATGGGTATTCATTATTGCCCCGCTTGTAGGAGGTATACTTGCGGCTCTTGTTTACAGATTTGTGCTTGCTTCGAAAAAAGAAAGCTGATTACTTTAATAAGGCTCAATGTCAGTAGATGGGGTAAACCCGAAAAA
This sequence comes from uncultured Ruminococcus sp., assembly GCA_964427365.1. Lineage (GTDB taxonomy): Bacteria > Bacillota > Clostridia > Oscillospirales > Acutalibacteraceae > Ruminococcoides. The sequence goes on from CAYRTG010000061.1 coordinate 1,274, forward strand.
GAAAAAAGATAAAAAGAACAAGCGATAGCAATCAAGCTGTCGCTTGTTTTTGCAAGAAATTTTGAATATAAAAGCCTTGCTGTAATTAAACAAAGCCGGAGCGTTGCTTCGGTTTTAAAATTTATTATAATAAATCAAAAAATTCCTTTTTTAAAAGAAAAAATTACATACTATAAAAAAGTTTTATCAACACACAATATTATAGCAACGGTAATTCGGGAAGTCGAACCGCTGCTTAACGATAAAAGTGATTAAAACTTTAAAAAGAAAAAATTAAAAAAGGAGAAATCAAAAATGGCAAGTAACAATAATCAGCTTAACGTACCGCAGGCAAAGGAAGCCATGGAACGATTTAAGATGGAATGTGCAAACGAAGTAGGCGTTAATCTTAAGCAGGGATATAACGGCGACCTCACATCACGTCAGGCAGGTTCAGTAGGCGGTCAGATGGTTAAAAAGATGATTGAATCTTACGAGAAAAACTTAAAATAAGTTGAAAATAAAACGGGACTGTTAATCAGCCCCGTTTGTTTTATAAAACTATTTCTTTTAGCTCTTGTGCAAATTCTGTAGAGGGGGAGCATAGCATAATTTTGTACCCTTTAAGCATATAATTTTTAAAACGATACTTTTGATTTCCGTATGTTACATAATGCTTATTTTCGGAAAGATCAATTTTTTTGCTTTTAAAATGAAAGCCTGTGCCGATACATTTCAAGAAGGCTTCTTTTTTAGTCCACAGCTCAAAAAACTTGTCCTGTTGATTATCAGCGCTTTTCAGTGAGTTCATTTCATTTTTGTGAAAAACAACCTTGCCCAGCTTAAGATAGTTATATTCAGCAATACCTTCGATATCACAGCCTACAGGCTCATTTGTGCTGACTGAGATTATTACATAATTACCACTATGAGCGATATTAAAATGAAAATCATTTTCAATATATGGTTTGCCATACTGATTTATCTTTACTGTCTTATTGGAAAAAAGCTTATTAATCAGTAAGCCTGCTGCAAGGCATTGTTTTTTCTGGCATTCCTGGATTAGTCTATTGATTCTGCTTTGCCTTTCAGGAGATACTTTACTTATATTTACTTCAGTTACAGAAAGATTATCTATATTTGTATAATAGGTGTTTATCATAACTAAAAAATCAAGGGCGGAAATCCGCCCTCTATCCTTTGCTAAAATTAAAAAACTAATTAATAACCTTCTTTGCCATCAAGAGAATCGTCGTTTACAACCCAGTCTTCAACATACAGGGCAGTAAATTTAGTCTTACTGTTTCTGATTACAACACGCTTGATTCCTGCGTTAATTATCATACGTTTACACATAGCACAGGAATTTGCATTTTTAATATATTCTCCGGTTTCGTACTCTTTTCCAACAATATACATAGTTGCGTCAATCATCTGATCTCTTGGAGCGTGGATAATTGCATTAGCTTCAGCGTGAACACTTCGGCAAAGTTCGTAACGTGTTCCTCTGGGCACATTAAGCTGTGAACGGATACAGGTACCCAAATCACTGCAATTTTTTCTGCCTCTTGGGGCGCCTACATAACCTGTAGATATAATCTGGTCATTGTTTACAATAATAGCGCCGTAGTTTCTGCGGATACAGGTGCCTCTTTCAAGAACTGTTTCCGCAATATCAAGATAATAATTTTCTTTATCTATTCTGGATTTAGCCATATTCTTCACTCCTGAAATGATACTACTTATATAATGCGATATTTGCAGGAATTTGTCAAGTGTTATTTATTTAACGCTTTCAGGCTTTATTTAATGCTTGCAGGCATTTTTTGCATATGTATTTTCCCATATGATTTATAAGGTCTGAAGAGTTGTTACAGAACACGCATTTGTTTTCAGCTTTAGAAATTTCTATTTTATTTCCTACCACTTCGATTTTAAGCATATCGTTTGTGGCAAGTCCAATTGAGCGTCTGATATCTTTTGATAATACAATGCGACCGACTTCGTCTATTTTTTTATAACTTGGGAATACCATAGAATAACCTCCTTTTTATATTCTATTCTACCTAAAAATGACAAAAACGTCAATAATTTACAAAATATTTTTTTAAAAAAATACATTATGCGACAGGAGTTGACTGTTTTTTTGAACTACATATTTGGTTTTATTATACTTATTTCAGTAATATGTGGTATATTTACCGGTCGAGGCAGCGAACTAAGTCAGGGGATTATTAACGGTGCAGAGGATAGTGTTCAGCTTTTGCTTACTATTGCAGGTATGCTTATGCTGTGGTCGGGCATAATGGAGATAGCCTCTCGCGGAGGAATTACTAAGGTAATAGGAAAGCTGTTGGCTCCTGTACTTCAAAAGCTGTTTAAAAATGTACCGCCAAAAAGTAAAGCCTTAAACTACATAAGTATGAACGTAAGTGCGAATTTGCTGGGGCTTGGAAATGCCGCCACACCATTCGGCTTGTCAGCTATGGGTGAGCTTCATAAGCTGGGGGATAACAGCAGTAGGGCAACTGACGATATGGTAACCTTTGTTGTTATGAATACTGCGTCAATTCAGCTTATTCCTACAATGGTAGGCTCCTTGCGGCAGACTTACGGAAGTACAACACCCTTTGATATTTTACCTTGCGTATGGATAAGCTCCGCTTGTGCTTTAGCTGTGGGGCTCATATTAGCAAAGCTGATTAGGAGTGGTTAAAATAGAACTGTTTATTCCTGTTTTTGTAGCAATTGTAATTGTTATCGGACTGATTAAAAAAGTACCGTTGTTTGACGCATTTGTAGATGGTGCAAAAAATGGTCTTCAGATACTTTTGAATATCGTTCCTACATTAGTGGGGCTTATTGTAGCTGTGGATATGCTTAAAGCCAGCGGTGCTATGGAAATGCTCAGCGACTTTGTAACACCTATGGCAGATACTCTTGGATTTCCAAAAGATATAGTTCCAATGGTACTGTTGCGACCTGTGTCGGGAGGAGGTTCAACTGCATTGCTTACAAGCATTTATAAGGACTGCGGACCTGACAGCTTTGCCGGTCAGGTAGCGTCTGTACTTGCAGGCTCTACGGAAACTACCTTTTATGCAATCGCGGTGTATTTCGGAAGTGTAAATGTTAAAAAAATCCGCCACACATTGGCGGCGGCGCTTGCGGCGGATTTTACAGCAGCGGTTATGGCGGTGCTTACGGTGAGGCTTTTGTTAGGACAGGAGTAAAATATAATGGCAAAAAATAAGACCTCTGATTTTAGAGAGGTCTTATTTACTGTTATTAATAAATTTAAACTCATTTACAAGAAGTGTGACAATTTCTTTTTGGCTTTTAGTCAATTCAGAAATGACAATGGTTTCCTCTTTGTCAAGTCCTAATAAATAATCTGTAGATACACCATACATTAAAGCAAGCTTGACCACCATATCGTTGGGTGGAGTTATGGTGTTGTTTTCGTATCCGCTGATACTTGCTTTTGTTAGATTTAATCGTATTGCAACCTGTTCTTGGGTAAGATTCTTCTTTTTTCTCAGTTCCTTTAGTCTTAATCCGAAATCATAAATCATTCCATCCACTCCTTTACTTATATTGTATGCATATAAAACTAAGCAATAATAAACTTTTAATATAAATAGTTTAGCGTTACTTGACTTTTAATGTTAATTTGATTATAATGTAAAAAAATATATTTTAAAAAGAGGAGGATAATAATGAAAAAAATCAAAAAAATTGCAAGTTTAATTTTATCTGTACTTATGCTGA
>CAYRTG010000062.1:0-4988 GCA_964427365.1 uncultured Ruminococcus sp.
TATTTTGAAGTTACTTCTCTTTTTTATTGGTTCACATCATTTTAACACATACAATGTTTATGAAGTAAATGTAAAAAAAATTAAGGTAAAATTGTAGGTTTTCACAATATTATTACAAATTAGCCCGGATTATAAGTTATGTTTAAGAAATATAATTATCAATTTTCAATATATAAGCTACATTTCAATAATCCCGAACTGAGCAAATGTATATGAAACAAGAATAATTATCAAACATACAGGTGCAATATACTTTATCATAACATTAAATAGCTTTTCTCTGGCAAATTTTTCACCGTTACGGGTAATCTCATCGGTTAAAGACTTTGGTTTAATAATCCAACCAATTAATATACAACTGGCAAGAGCTACAATTGGCATCAAAATGCTATTGCTTAGATAATCAAAGAATGTAAGGAAATCCATTCCTAAAATCTGAATATTTGACCATAATCCGTTACCTAATGATGACGGAACACCCATTATTATACAAATTCCGATTACAATCAAGCAAGCAGTCAGACGTTTAATATGGAATTTATCCATTAAGGAAGAAACAATTGCTTCCATAACGGAAATTGAGCTTGTAATTGCTGCTAAAAAAACCAGTATAAAGAACAGTAAAGCTATAATTCCTCCTGCGGGCATTTGCTCAAACACCTTAGGCAGCGTCATAAACATCAGCCCCGGTCCGCCTGATGAAAGTCCCGACTCACCGCTGAATACATATACTGCAGGTACTACCATTATACCTGCAAGCAAAGCTACAACTGTATCAAAAATTTCTATCTGATTAACAGACTTTGTAAGGTTAACCTCTTTCTTTGTGTATGAGCCGTAGGTTATCATAATACCCATAGCGATACTCATTGAGAAGAAAAGCTGTCCCATTGCAGCCGCTAAAGTCATAACAGAGAGCTTGCTGAAATCAGGCACTAAATAGTATGCAATGCCTTCCAGTGCATTTGGCAAGGTCAGAATATAAATTGAAATTCCTATTGTAAGTACCAAAAGCACAGGCATAAGGAATTTGCTGATTTTCTCTATTCCTTTTTCAACACCAATCATAATTATAAAAATGCTAATTGCCATAAAAATCAGGAAAAATATAAGCGGTGATGTTGGATTTGAAATAAAGTCAGTAAAATATGTGTCTTGAGCTGCAGACTGTACAAGTCCTTGTGCATAAACTGCCACATACTTTGTCACCCAACCGCCGATTACACAGTAATAAGGAATAATTATTATCGGTACAAGGGTTGCAAGATAGCCTAAAAAAGAAAATTTTTTATTAAGCTTTTTATAGGCAAGAATCGGACTAAGCCCGGTTTTACGCCCAATTGCAATTTCGGCTGTAAGCAAAGCAAAACCGAATGTTACTGCAAGTATTAAATATATAAAAATAAATACGCCGCCGCCATACTTTGCTGCAAGATACGGAAACCGCCAAAGGTTGCCAAGTCCTACTGCGCTTCCTGCCGCTGCAAGTACAAAGCCAAGTCCGCCTGAAAAGCTACTTCTATTATCCTTCATAAATACACCTCAATAATTCACAAAATTCTGTAATTATAACCTATTCACCGAGGTTCTCGCCTATTAGGCGGTGGGGAACATTCAGTCATTCAGTGAAATATAATCTCCCGCTGAATCACTGAGGAGCTAACGCTCTAATCACAGTTGAAATCTTTCGCAAGCTCCATTTCAAGCAGGCTTGACAAAGCGTTGCTACGATTTAAATTGTAAAACAAATCAGTAAAGGTTAGCTAGGATTTAGCTAACCTTTTTAAATAATATCTAAATGGTTAAAAATAATATTAATCGCAAAGCTCATGTGCCAATACATACATTGATTTAATATTTTCCTCGTTCATTGTTGATTTAATTGTAATAGTTGTATCGCATAGAGTAATATTCTTCATTTCTCCAAGTATTGCAGCCATTTTCTTACCTGCCATAGGCGCCCAAGAACCGTTTTCAATAACAGCTACCTTACGAGAGCTATAGTTCTTTGATTTAAGATGATTTAAGAAATCCTCCATTACAGGAAAAATTCCTGCATCATAGGTTGGTGACATTACAACCATACGGTCATAGCGGAATGCATCCTCAATAACTTCAGCCATATCCTCACGAGCAAGGTCAGAAACTACTACCTTTTCTGCACCCTTAGCTTCAAGTATTTCAGCAAGCTTATCAGCAGCTTTCTTTGTGTTGCCGTGAATTGAAGCACAAGCAATAAGAATTCCCTTATCCTCAGGAGCATACGAACTCCAAGTATTGTATTTATCAATATAGTAATCCAAATTTTCTGAAAGGATCGGTCCGTGTAAAGGACAGATTGTTTGAATATCAATGGCTGCAACCTTTTTAAGAAATGTCTGAACCTGTGCGCCATACTTACCCACAATGTTAAAGTAATAACGGCGAGCCTCACAAGTCCAATCCTCATCAGTATCAAGAGTACCAAACTTGCCGAAAGCATCCGCTGAGAAAAGCACCTTTTCTGCTGACTCATAGGACATCATAACCTCAGGCCAATGAACCATCGGAGCCATATAAAATGTTAAAGTATGCTTACCAAGTGAAAGTGTATCTCCTTCTTTAACGGTTATTTTTTCAACTGTAGGGTCAGTGGAGAAAAACTGTGACAGCATAGCAAAGGTCTTTCCGTTGCCCACAAGCTTTGCACCAGGATATTTTTCTGTAAATTTCTTAATATTAGAGGCATGGTCCGGTTCCATGTGATGAATTACAAGATAATCGGGAGTCCTGCCGTCAAGAGCAAAATCAAGATTTTTGAACCATTCATCTGTTACCCGAGCATCAGATGTATCCATAACTGCAATTTTTTCATCAATAATAAGATATGAATTATAGGACACACCGTTAGGAACTATGTACTGACTTTCAAAGAGGTCAATATCATAATCGTTACAACCTATGTATTTTATATCTTTACTAAAATCAACACTGTTCATAAAATTACCTCTTTCTAAGATTAATTTGTCAAATAATAGTATAATATATTGTAAAAACAATTGCAATAATTTGTTAAAACTTTTGGTTTTGTTTTTTGATTGTAAAAAAATTCGGCAGTAAAAAGAGGGCATATAAGCCCTCTCTCAAAAAAATATTAAGCCTCGATGAATTCGTCTTTACCTACGCCGCAAAGAGGACAAACAAAATCTTCCGGTAAATCTTCAAATTTTGTGCCTGGCTCAATACCGTACTCCGGTGCACCCTGAGTTTCATCATACTCCCAGCCGCAAACGTTGCAAACATATTTCACAATAAACTCTCCTTCCTAAATATTAAATTACAATTACTAATAATATATTAAATTATAGCTCTGCTATAACTTCAACCTCTACAAGAACATTCTTTGGAAGTTGCTTTACAGCTACACAGGAACGTGCAGGCTTATTGGGAAAATACTTCCCATAAATTTCGTTAAAAGAAACAAAGTCTTCCATATCGGCTAAAAAACACGTAGTCTTTACTGCTTTTTCAAGACATGAGCCACTTGCTTCAAGTATATTTTTCAGATTTGTGCAAACTTGTTCTGTCTGTTCTTGAATTGTTTTTGCTTCAACATTTCCGGTTGCAGGGTTAATTGCAATCTGTCCTGATGTGAAAACAAGTTCGTTAACTACTGTCGCCTGACTATATGGTCCAATAGCATCCGGTGCCTTCTTAGTATAAATTTTTTCCATTATTATTTCCTCCTATACAATCCTGAAGCCGGCATTTTTCAAGGCCGCAGAAATTTCTCTGACGTGATCAAAATTTTTTGTTTCAAGTACAATACGAAGAATACAGTCTGTAATCTCACCCTCGCTTGCTCTTTCATGGTGAATACTGATAACATTACCTCCATGTTCTGCAATAATGCTTGAAACACCTAACAACTGACCCGGCTTGTCGTCAAGCTGAATACACAAGGTCTGCTGTCTGCCTGAAGTAATAAGACCGCGCTTAATTACACGGTTAAGTATAGTCACATCAATATTACCGCCTGATACAACACAAACTACCTTTTTGCCTTTAACAGGCAGTTTATTAAATAATACAGCTGCCAGAGGGACTGCTCCGGCGCCCTCTGCAACCATTTTCTGCTTTTCAATAAGCGTTAAAATTGCTGTTGAGATTTCGTCATCTGATACTGTTACTATATCATCGACATACTTTAGTACATATTCATATGTAAGCTTGCCCGGTTCTTTAACCTGAATACCGTCGGCAATCGTGCTTGCTTTATCAAGACATACTATTTTGCCTTCTTTAACAGACTTATACATTGACGGCGCGCCTTCTGCTTGTACACCGTAAACCTTTACATTAGGATTAAGGTGCTTTATAGCACAGGCCACACCTGAAATAAGTCCGCCGCCGCCGACTGATACCACTACAGCGTCAACGTCTGACATTTCGTTCATAATTTCAAGTCCGATTGTACCCTGACCTGCAATTACATTTTCATCATCAAAAGGGTGAATAAATGTATAATTATGCTCATCTCTAAGTCTGCAAGCCTCTGCATAAGCATCATCATATACGCCCTTTACCATACACACCTCTGCACCGAATCCCTTTGTTGCTTCAACCTTTGAAATAGGAGCACCATCCGGTAAACAAATCAAAGATTTGATTCCGTACTTTGTTGCTGCTAAAGCTACACCCTGTGCGTGGTTGCCGGCTGAGCATGCAATTACGCCTCTTGCTTTTTCTTCATCAGTGAGCTGTGAAATTTTATAGCCTGAGCCTCTAAGCTTAAATGAGCCTGTTAGCTGCAGACATTCCGGCTTTAAATAAAGATCGCAGTCTGCATTAATAGCAGATGCTTTTACAATAGTTGTTGGATGGATAACATCCTTAAGCACCTTAGATGCGTGATAGATTTTATCAAGTGCCAGCATTTTCATTCCTCTAATCTTTCGTAACTTCTTATATTGTATGACAAATAGCAAAATAAATCAAGTATCAATTTT
>CAYRTG010000063.1:0-4312 GCA_964427365.1 uncultured Ruminococcus sp.
GGTCAGCTTATATCTCTCTTTACCTCACTTCTTTATTCAGTTTTTAGGGTGTTATGCCTATGAAGCACATCACATTGTGGTGTGCTTTTTGTGTAAGCGTAAAATGAACACTTACAGCCCACCAATCCTGGTGGGCTGTTACTATTCTTGGTGTGTATCTTTTTACGCTTACACGGCAAACAAAGAAAGCCACGCTATGCGAGATATTCTTATGTTAAGAAAAACCGCCGCTATGGTTTTGTCCGTAATACGACTTCTGTAGTCTTGTCCCTGAAATTCAGGCAGAAAATTAACTCTTGTGGTATGATTGTTGGTATGACTGCCGGTGACGATAATTTCGCCGTCCTTGACTATTCACACAAAAGCTCATAAAATATCTTAACAGGGTCATCTTTTTCAAGATGACCCTGTTTAAACATACTATCTAAAATGCGTCAGATTCTTCTGTTTCAGTATCAACAGTTTCCTCTGGGACTTTACTTTTTTCGGCTACCTCAGTTAAAATAATATCCTCTGTTGTAGAATTAACATCAAAGGGCGATTCCTCATACTGATCTTCATTTGAGCAAGCCACAGTAATATCCTCTAAATCGCCGATGTCATATTTTTTGGCAATTTCAACTGTCTGACGCTCAAGTACCTGACGGTAACGCTCTCTAATCTTTTTAATATGTTCCTTTGATTCAGCAATAATTTTAAATAGCTCTTCTTCATTTTCACAAATGTCGTTTTTACCGTTCTGCTTATTTTCATAATATTTCTTGCCTAATGTAATATATGCACGGTTAATCATTTCGCACTCGCTTTTCATAATAGAGCGAAGACGATTCAGTTGTGCGTTTGTGCGGTTTTTTTCTATTAATGAATGGGTAACATCTGTTACTGTTTCCACAGCACAGGAAAATCCGCTTTTTATTGATTCAAATATAGCCATAATGCCTCCTTATGATTTTTATACATATATTATTGCAGATATTTAAGAATAAATCAATATTTTTTTAAAATTACTTGCCACTTTCTTTGGTAATTGTTATAATATTTGTGGAAATGAGGTATTCTTATGACAAATATAATTAAGAAAAGTATAATATGCCCTAAATGTAATGAAAGCACGGAAGCGAAGCTTTACACAAGTATAAATGTAACAAATCATAAAGAATTAAGGGAACAGGCTATGAATGAAAGTTTGTTCAAATGGACTTGTGACAGTTGTGGGTACAGTGCAAGACTTACTTATCCTATCCTTTATAATGATATGAAAAATCGATTTATGATTTATTTTATTCCCAAAATTGAACATTTTCAGTTGGCTGATAAGGCATTGGAGGAGAAATTTAAAACATTAAAGCATATTGATAAGCGCATTGTTCCTGACTTTAATACATTCAAGGAAAAGATTTTTATATTTGAAAGCGGTCTTGACGATATGGCTGTTGAGCTTACAAAGCTTGCTATTTCCGAAGCTGTAGCCAAAAAGCAGAAAAGTAAAAAGGTTACGGAAGGCTATCTTTCAATGTATAACAGCGAAAATAACACGATGGGCTTTACTTTTTTCATAGGCGATGAAAAGGAGCCTTATGTTCAGAGTGCACGCCTTGAGATATACGGAAAATCCGTAAGCGTTGTAAACCAGCTTGCAGTTAAGGACAAAAAGCTCAAGGGTTTTATAAGAATTGACCGTGAGTGGGCAGAAAATGTACTTTATCGTTATAAACGAGGCAGGCAGGCTGCAAAGATTAACGAAGCATTTGAAAAATAATCTAAAATAAAAAACGTACTGAGGAGTTATATGTAACTGCTCAGTACATTTTTGCTTATTTTTTTCCAATATTTGTCCTTTTTGGCACAATAAACAAAAAAGAAATATGATTTTGATTAATTTGCCAATAGCAATAAAATTTAAGCAATGGTACAATAAAATGAATAATTATTTGAAGGAGGATGCTTTCGTAATGAAATCATTCAAGAAATTAACGTGTGTTTTACTTGCGGTTCTTATGCTTGTATCTGTATTGTCAATTGCAGCTGTTAACGTTTCCGCTGCCTCAACAGTTTATATTGATGTTACAGGCGCATCAGATGGTACAGAAGATTATTGGGCATGGATTTGGAATAACGACAGCGAAGGTAGCTGGTATCAGATGACTAAAGACAGCCAAGGCTATTACCAAACCAGTATGGAAGCGGGACAAAATGTAGTGTTTGTTCGTATGCCTGCAGGTGTAACCGCCGATTGGGATAAAAAGTGGAATCAGACAGTTGATACTGCATTTGACGGTACTAATAATCTTTGTACTATTACATGGGCCGATACATACGCTGGAAATATGGGCGTTTCATGGTCACAGTATTCCGGTAGCGGTAATAATACTAATTCACAGCCTATTGCAACAGAAGAAAAAACAACACCTGCAGTAGATTACAGCAAATACTCATTAGTAGGCTACATTGACGGTGCGGACATCGGCTGTGAAGACGACTATGAATCAGTACCGAATGTATTTTCAAAAGACGGAACACAGACATTAACATTTACAGAGACCAGTTATGTATTTGTAAAGACAACAGATAACCAAAACTGGTATATGTTTGATGAATATTGTGAAGCCGCAACAGGTACATTAAAGAACACAACCGGCGGTGCGTCTGAGAAAATGAAGGTACCTGCAGGGAAAGTAACATTTACACTTGTTGATAACGGCAACGATACTTTTACACTGTCTTACAGTGATACTCCTGCACCAACAGAGGCACCAACACAGGAGCCATCTGAAACTCCTGTTACATCTCCGATAGTTACAGACCCGCCTGCAACTACTGCTACTGCAACACCTTCGGTCGGAGATAAGCTTGTTGTATCTGCTTCTTCAAATCTTAACACGGCTGCTCAGAGTGTTGAAGTAGGCACACAAACTGTTACAGTTATTTATGAATTAAAAGCTCCCTCAATGATTTCCGATGGTCAGGCTATATTAACCTATGATTCATCAAAGCTGTCTCTTGACAAAACATACAATACAAATACATCAATGTTCCCTATTATTAATTCCGGTATTTATTCAAATATTGAGACTTCGGAAAATACAATGAAGTTTAACTTCCTTGATATTGACCCTATCAGCGAACAGGGTAAATTTGATTTTACAAATGGCGGTATACTTGTTTCATTAGTATTTACAGTTAAAAACGGTGCTACAGGTAATGCAAGTGTTTATCTTGATTTATCAGAGCTTGACTCAGCCGATAAAAACTATGTGGAGAACAGCAAAGTAGTCACAGAAGGCGTTACTTCTTCAACTATTGTAAAAGCAGAGCAGATAGTTACAACTGCTCCAACTGATGCATTGATTGAAGATTCTACAAACCCACCGACACAGGAATCTACACAAGCTTCTAAGTTTATTGTTAAGGCATCATCAAATTTTAACTCAAATGTTCAGAGTATAGAGGTAGGAGGAAATAAAGTTACAGTTAACTTTAACCTTAAAGCTTCAGAGAACCTTGTTGACGGACAGGGTGTGGTAACATATGATTCATCAAAACTTTATTTAGATGCAATTGACAACACATACGATACAATGTTCCCTGTTGTTACAAGCGGTGTTGTTGCTAACTTAAACTTATCAGATAATACTATGTCCTTCAACTTTACCGGTGTTGATGAGGAAAAGAAACAGGCTAAGTATGACTTTAAAAACGGCGGCACACTAATTTCGTTAACTTTTACAGTTAAGAATGGTGCTTCCGGTACAGCAGATGTTAAGCTTAATATTGAAGAGCTTGACGCTATGGATACGATCTATATTGAAAACAGTACTATTACTGCAGAAGGTGCAGCTAATGTTACATCTTCAATAACAATGAATGATTATTCTAATACAACAACTTCACAGCCTACACAGACAGTTCCGTCAACAAATCCAACGGATACCAGTATTAAGTATGACTATTATGTAGTTGGCGACTCAGGATTATTTGGTGCAGACTGGATAGCCACTGCCTCTAATGGTATGACAAATATTAACGGTGTTTATTATGTAACACTTGAAAATGCTCCTGCAGGTACATTTGATTATAAAGTTGTGGGTTCAGACGGCAAGTGGTACCCAAGCACACCTGAAAACTGTAAGGTAACAATTCTTGTAAATGGCACAAAAGTTGTGTTTGCATTTGATCCTGTAAAGGGCTATCCCATTGCTTCAGTTGACGGTTCATTGCCCGAGTATCCACAGCCAACAACTTCGGCAACAACGCAGGCACAGCCAACAACTTCGGCAGCAACGCAGGCACAGCCAACGCAGGCACAGCCGAC
>CAYRTG010000064.1:0-4109 GCA_964427365.1 uncultured Ruminococcus sp.
GTTGAACCATCTGTAGGAAGTGTTGGAGCCTCTGTTGCAACCTCTGTTTCAGCAGGTGTTGTTGTTTCAGGTACGTCTGACTCAGCTGGTGTTGTTGTTTCTTCAGGTACATCTGACTCAGCCGGTGTTGTTGTTTCTTCAGGTACATCTGACTCAGCAGGTGTTGTTGTTTCTTCAGGTACATCTGACTCAGCAGGTGTTGTTGTTTCTTCAGTTACATCTGTCTCAGCAGGTGTTGTTGTTTCTTCAGTTACAGGATCTGTTGTTATTACTTCTGGTACATATGTTGTATCACACTCTGTTGCTTCCTCTGTTGCAGTTTCTTCTACATTTGTAAAAGTAATTGTAACCTTACCATCAGCATAAACAAATGTTACATCGCTTAATGCTTCAACAACAAAACTGTCGTTCTGCTCATTACCAAGCTCGCCTTCCTGACCGTAAGCAGGATCCCAAATACCGTTAGTTGTAACCTTGTACTGATATGTACCGGCTTCAACTTCTTTAACTGTGATAGAATATGTACCATCTTCGTTAAGTGTCATCTTGTTTGCTTCTGCCGCCTGATCCCATCCAGCAGGAGCAATTTCACCTGTTAGGTAGTGAGTTTCTATTTCAGGAACAACTTTATCAGGAGCAGTCTCACCGTTAACAAGAACGATAAGCTTCTGAGTTGTAGTTAGGTCAACGATAACTGTTACTGTTGAATCATCTTCAGGTACTGAGAATTCTAAGTTCTTATCTGTACCATTAGCACCGAGTGACTCATCCCAAGAATGGTTAGCTGCAACCTTAATTGTATAGCAATCGCTCTTTGCAACACCTGTGTACTCTTTTACATAAGTGCCGTCGTCCATTAATGTCATATCATCAGCTTCTGCTGTTGGATCCCACTTTGCACTGAGGAATGAAGCATCGCCTACAACTGTGAAAGTGTAACCATCTAAAGCTGAAGCGCTTACACCTGCAACTGTCATTACAGAAGCAAGCATTAAAACAGCAAGAATGATTGACATACTTTTTTTGAATGTTTTCATATTTTTTTCTCTCCTTTTCATTTTATTAAAGAAAACATCTTCGTTTGTATTATACTATCGTTTAAAATTTATTTCTATATGTAAAGTGCACAAAATGTGACATTTTTTCATATTAAAAATATACAATATACTAGAAATAGATAAACATTGACAATTAATTATGCTGTTTCTCCAATTTATTTAATTTTAACTGCAAAAAAGAAAGTCCCTTAATTCAGGGACTTCAATCATCAGATAATTCAAATTGAGTCGGCAAAACAACTCTCTTATTTATGCTTATCCCATCAAATTTCAAACGTACTGTTACCTTTCCTTTGAACTGTTTACGACATTTTGGGCAGCGAAAATTTGCAACAAAGCTTTTGTTCTTTACTTTAAAATGGGTTAGCTGTTCGGCTCTTATTCCACATTCATCGCAGTCAAAATACATTTTTGATTTATCAATCATAGGATTGTCAATGTCGGTTAGCTGACGGTTTTTAAATGTTATTTTTCTGTAAAATCTTTCATCTGCAACAGAAATAAATTTTTGAATGGTTGCGGGAGAATATAATTCCTTTAAGCAATGATAGCTAAGCTCTGCATCAGCATAAGCCCTGTGGAGCTTTTCCTCATTACTGTCGATTCCAAGCATATCCGCACAATTTTGTAAACCAAGCTGACTTGCAGGATTATATATATTCAGCTTTTTCTCACAATAATACTGCAAATCGCAATAGTACTTCATAAAGGGCAGTTTTTCGTTGCCTGTATAATATTTATAATTTTCAAGCAACACCAGAATATCCGATGTTCCCCAGGACAGAATTATACTGTCGCCTGCAAAATTTTCAAATCTGTTTAAGGTTTTCAAAAAAGTATTGTCAGAGTCAAACAATTCATCATTGGTAATATGTGTAAGATTTGCTATATGACTGTTTAGCCTTTTGCCAATCTGAGGCTTTACAAGCATAGAAAAAGTATCGATCATATTCATATAGTCATCAATCTTAACTGCTCCGAATTCTATAATTTCATTTATATATTTATGGAGCTTTTTGCAATATGAACCGTTCCACTCTAAATCAAGTATTACATAGTTCATATTACTTCTTTCTGAACTGCTGTTTCATACGCAACTCTTTGGATAATATTGTTTTTCTCATTCTTATATTATTTGGTGTTACCTCTACAAGTTCATCATCAGCAATAAACTCAAGGCATTGCTCAAGAGATAATGTTGTAGGAGGCGTCAGCTTTAATGCGTCATCTGATCCTGAGGCACGGGTATTTGTAATGTGTTTCTTTTTGCAGACGTTTACAGTAATGTCCTCTGCCTTTGGTGAAACACCTACAATCATACCCTCATATACAGGCACGCCCGGCCCTATAAACAGACGTCCTCTGTCCTGAACCTGATACAGACCGTAAGCAACACTTTCCCCTGTTTCAAATGCAATAAGCGACCCCTGATGTCTTGTTAGAATTTCCCCTTTAAACGGCTCATAAGAATCAAAAACATGGTTCATAATACCATTACCGTTTGTATCCGTTAAAAACTCAGGTCTGTAGCCCATAAGTCCTCGAGAAGGAATCCGGAACTCAATATGTGTAATTCCGCTTTCACGCGTACCCATATTTACAAGCTCTGCTTTACGTGAGCCAAGCTTTTCCATAACAGCTCCTACATAACTATCAGGTACTTCAATCATAAGGTATTCTATTGGCTCGCACAAAACACCGTCAATGTGTTTTGTAATAACCTGTGGACGTGATACCTGAAATTCATAGTTTTCACGACGCATTGTTTCAATAAGAATTGAAAGGTGAAGCTCACCTCTGCCGGAAACCTTAAATGTATCAGCTGAGTCTGTTTCTTCAACTCTTAACGCAACATTTGTTTCAATTTCCTTAAATAGTCTGTCCCTAAGATTACGTGATGTAACATATTTACCGTCCTGACCTGCAAAGGGTGAGTTGTTTACTATGAAATTCATAGAAACAGTAGGCTCGTCAATTTTAATAAAGGGTAATGGGTCAATATGCTCTAAGTCACAAATTGTTTCGCCTATATTAATTTCACCAACACCGCTTACACAAACTATATCGCCAATTGTAGCAAAGTCGCTTTCAGTTCTTTTTAAGCCTTCAAACTGATACAGTTTTGAAATTCTTTCATTTGATGTTGTGCCGTCACTATGGCATATAACAACAGCCTGTCCGCTTTTAACAGAACCGCGCTCAACTCTGCCTACGCCAATTCTGCCTATAAATTTATCAGAGTCAATATTTGAAACAAGCAGCTGTAACCCACCTTTTTCATCTCCCTCAGGAGCAGGAATTTCATTTATAATTGCTTCAAACAAAGGCGTCATATCGTCACCTTTTTCAAAAGGTTTAAGTGTTGCATAACCTTCTTTAGCAGAAGCGTAAACAACAGGAAATTCTATCTGGTCATCATCTGCACCAAGCTCAATGAACAGGTCGAGAACTTCGTCGACAACCTCTTCCGGTCTTGCACCGGGTCTGTCTATCTTATTTAATACAACTAAAGGCTTTTTGCCAAGACCTAAAGCTTTTTTCAGTACAAAACGAGTCTGTGGCATACAGCCCTCAAATGCATCAACTAACAGTACAACACCGTCAACCATCATAAGGATACGCTCAACTTCACCGCCAAAATCTGCGTGACCCGGTGTATCAACAATATTGATTTTTACATCATTATACATTACAGACGTATTTTTTGAAAGAATTGTAATACCACGTTCACGCTCTAAATCGTTTGAATCCATAACACGATCAGCTACTTCCTCATTTTCACGGAAAATACCGCTTTTGCGCAGAAGCTGATCCACTAATGTTGTTTTACCGTGATCAACGTGGGCAATAATAGCAATATTCCTTAAATTCTCTCTTTTTCCCATAAAATCCTTCCTTCAATTATTTCCATATCCTACTATATTTTTTCGCATACTTAGTAATTATACCACTTATAATGTAAAAATTCAATGTTAAATGTGTATAAGTTTTTCATTTTTTCTGCGTTGTAAATAGATGTGACCCATTTTAGTAAAAAAATATAGTAACGAT
>CAYRTG010000065.1:0-3901 GCA_964427365.1 uncultured Ruminococcus sp.
CCTTAACAGTTCAGATGCACAGAATGAATTTGAAATTGATTACAATATCAAAGGTCTAAAAGCAAAGCAGACTGATGAAAAGATTATTGTTAAGGGCTATAAAAATACCGCAGCGGAGAAATGGGCAAAAAAATAGTGTGAAATTTATTTTTCTTGACTGATTTATTGGCAATTGGTGAGGTGAGCACACTAATCAAAAATTCATATTGTCTGATATTTTACATTTATTAAGTAAACTTGTTAATTGATAAAATTTTTATTTGTGTCTTTTATATGTACAGTCAGTTTGAAAAAATTTATAGGAAAGGTAAATAATTATGAATTTTAACAAAACGAACAAAAAAACAAAGGAGGATAAATAATGGAAAAGCTTATCTCTAATGTTTCTCCCCATGTTACTTCAGGGAGAACAACTCAAAACATAATGCTTGACGTTATTATCGCCCTTATTCCGGCAGGTATTGCTTCCGTGATTATTTTCGGATTAAGATCTTTGCTTGTAATCGGAGTTTGTGTTTTAATCTGCGTTTTGTCTGAGTACACATTTGAAAAAATCTGCAAAAAAGAAAATACAATAATGGATTTGTCTGCTGTTGTAACCGGTCTTTTGCTTGCTTACAATCTTCCTGTTTCAATTCCGTTGTGGCAGGCAGCATTCGGCAGTCTATTTGCAATTGTAGTTGTTAAACAGCTTTTCGGCGGAATTGGTCAGAACTTTGCTAACCCTGCTATCACTGCAAGAATTGTTATGCTTGTTGCTTTTTCAGGTACTATGACTTCATGGGTTTTCCCCGACGCTTCTTCAACAGCTACTCCTCTTGTGCTTCTATATAAGGGTGACCTGGTTTCTATGCCTTCATATATGGATATGCTTTTGGGTATAAGGGGAGGCTGTTTAGGTGAAACCTGTACTATTGCTTTACTTGCCGGTGGTATATACCTTATTGCAAGACGTGTAATAAGCTGGCACACTCCTGTTGCTTTTATAGGAACAGTTTTGATTATGGCTTTGATTTTTGACAAAGCTCCTGTTTATCAGCTTATGTCCGGTGGTCTTATTATAGGTGCTTTCTTTATGGCTACTGACTATGCTACTACTCCTTCAACAAAATGGGGCAAAATTATTTTCGGCGTCGGTTGCGGACTAATTACGGTATTAATAAGATTCTGGGGGACTTCTCCTGAGGGTGTATCTTACTCTATTCTACTTATGAATATCTTTACGCCATATATTTCAAGGCTTACTCGTTCAAAGCCTCTTATAGGGGGGTAAAATATAATGAAAAATATTTATAGGGATATTATTAAACCTGTTATTGTACTTACCTGTATTTGTCTTATTGTTACTGCTTTACTTGCATATGTAAACTTAGTTACTTCTCCTATTATTGCAAAGGCAGACAAAAAAGCGGCTCAGGCTGCTATGGCTGAAGTTCTCAGTGAAGCTGACAGCTTTGAGGAAATTCATTTTGACAATGCCGGCGAAAAAGTAAGTGAAATCCATAAAGCAAAAAACGGCAGCGGTTATGTATTTATTCTTATAACAAAAGGTTACGGCGGAGATATGAAGCTAATCTGCGGTATTAAATCCGACGGTACTATTGAAGCTACAAAAACTCTTTCTCATTCTGAAACAAGCGGTCTTGGTTCAAAAACTGCTGAAGACCCATACAAAAGTCAGTATGTCGGAAAAACTGCCGACACATTAAATGAAGTTGATTCAATTTCAGGCGCTACAATTTCTTCAGTTGCTTATATGAATGCTATTGAAGACGCTGTAAAAACCTTTAGACTTATTAAGGGGGCAAAATAATGAGTAAATTGCAGAACTTTTTGAAAGGTATAATAAAAGAAAATCCGGTTCTTGTACTTGTACTTGGAACCTGCCCTACACTTGCAGTTTCTACTAATGTATTAAGTGCCTTGGGTATGGGTGCTGCAGCAACAGTTGTTTTGCTCTGCTCAAATATAGTAATTTCGGCATTGAGAAATATTATTCCGGATAAGGTCAGGATTCCCTGCTACATCGTTCTTATTGCAGGATTTGTTACTATGGTGCAGATGCTTGTTAAAGCCTTTGCTCCCGCTCTTGATGAGGCTTTGGGAATTTATCTCCCCCTTATTGTTGTAAACTGTATTATTCTTGGCAGAGCTGAAATGTTTGCTAATAAAAACAAGGTTATTGATTCTGTTATTGACGCATTGGGAATGGGCGTCGGATTTACTCTTGCTCTGTTCTTAATGGCTACAATTCGTGAAATTTTCGGCAATGGTACTTGGCTTGGTATTGAAATTCCTGTACTTTCTGACAACCATATTTCCATTATGACTATGGCTCCCGGTGGCTTCTTGGTATTCGGTATTCTTATTGCTATTGCAAACAAGGTACTGAATAATAAAAGACCTAAAGAAAAATTTGGCTGTGCCGGGTGTCCATCTGCTGATATTTGCGGAAAAAAATCCTGTGATGACAAGGAGGCAGTATAATGACAAAACTTATTATAATTCTGCTTTCTGCAGTTTTCATTAATAACTATGTGCTTTCACGTTTTCTCGGCATATGTCCTTTTTTAGGTGTTTCCAAAAAACTTAATCAAGCGGCTGGTATGAGCCTTGCGGTCATCTTCGTTATGCTTATTGCTACTGCTGTAACATGGCCAATTCAGAAGTTTTTACTTGAAGCGGGCAACCTTGAATATTTACAAACCATTGTATTTATTCTTGTAATTGCTTCTCTTGTTCAGCTTGTTGAGATTATATTAAAAAGGTATATTCCTGCATTACATAAATCTTTGGGTGTATATCTTCCTTTGATTACAACTAACTGTGCTGTTCTTGGTGTTACTATTCTTAACATTGACGAGGGTTATACATTTGTTGAAGCAATGATTAATTCTCTTGGCAGCGGTTTGGGATTCTTCCTTGCTATGGTGATGTTTTCCGGTGTTCGTTCCGTTATTGAGGGAGCTGACGTTCCAAAGGCTTTCAAAGGATTGCCTGTTACTTTAGTTGCTGCTTCTATCACTTCATTATCCTTCTTAGGATTTTCAGGTGTTATAGAAAATCTATTTGCATAAAGGAGTGCTGATAATGGTAGAAATTTTATATGCGGTTATTCCTGTTGTTATTATCAGCATAATATGCGGAGCAGTTTTAGTTGTTGCGTCAAAAATTATGGCTGTTAAGGAAAATGAAAAAATTCCTGAAATTCGTCAGTGCTTACCCGGTGCAAACTGCGGTGCCTGTGGATATGCAGGATGCGACGGTTATGCAAAGGCTCTTGCTGAAGGCAAAACAACTGCTACTAATTTATGCATTCCGGGAGCTGACGCAGTTTCTCGTAAATTAAGCAAAATTATGGGTGTTGAGTTTGAAGACGTAATTGAACAGGTTGCTGTTGTTCATTGCGGCGGTGACTGTAATTACACACAGGATAGTGTTGAATACAACGGTATTAAAAGCTGTGCCGCTTCAAAACTTATTTACGGTTCTAAGGGTAAATGCTCATATGGCTGTTTAGGATTTGGGGACTGTGCAAATGCTTGTCCTAATAATGCTATTTGCATTGAAAACGGTGTTTCTCGTGTTAATACAAAGTTTTGTATAGGATGTGGTCTGTGCGTAAAGGCGTGCCCTAACCACCTAATTACTCTTATAGATGATGTTGAAAGAGTAATGGTAACTTGCAGCAACAAAGATAAAGGTGCTGTTACACGAAAAGTTTGCAGCAACGGCTGTATAGGCTGTAAAAAATGTGAAAAGGTCTGCATTAATGGTGCAATAAAAGTAATTGATAATCTTGCTGTTATTGATTACGCAAAATGTCCTGAATGTGATGACTTTGGCATTTGTGCAAGAGAATGTACGGTTGGATGTATTGTACTTGCAGATTTAAGCGGTG
>CAYRTG010000066.1:0-3719 GCA_964427365.1 uncultured Ruminococcus sp.
TAATCTCCAAACATTTTCTTTAGTCTTTCCTTAAATGACTTCTGCTTTGAGTAGTTCTTTTCATTTAAGTATTTGTCAAGTGTCCTCATCGCTTCCTTCTGCTTTGAGTTTAAGCTTCTTGGAATTTCAATATTCATCTTAACATATTGGTCACCACGACCTCTGCCGTTCAAATGAGGAATGCCCTTTCCCTTTAGCTTGAATATATCTCCCGGCTGTGTGCCTTCGTGAATACTGTAGCTTACCTTTCCGTCAAGAGTAGGAACAACAACCTCTGCTCCAAGTGCAGCCTGTGCAAATGTAATAGGCATCTCGCACCATACGTCATCACCTCTGCGTTCAAAAATGTCGTGTCCTTTTACTGTAACATATACGTGCAAGTCGCCTGCCGGTCCGCCGTTTACACCGCTGTTGCCGTGACCGCCTACATTCAAAATCTGTCCGTCGGAAATTCCTGCGGGAACATCAACGTCAACGTTTTTGGTTTTGCGAACTCTACCGTTTCCGTTACAGGTTTTACAAGGCGAGTCAACAATTTTGCCCTTACCTCTGCATGCGTCACAGACACGCTGGGTCTGTACCACACCAAACGGCGAACGCTGGCTTACCGTAACTCGACCTGAACCTCCGCAGGCACTACAGGTCTTAGCCTGAGTTCCTTTTCGGGCACCTGTTCCGTGACAGTCATCACAGGTAATTATATTTTGATAGCTTACAGTTTTTTTGCAGCCTTTCGCTGATTCTTCAAACGAAATATAAAGCTCTGTTTCAACATCATTGCCTCGCTTAGGACCGTTAGGATTCTGACGGCGACCTCCGCCAAATCCTCCAAATCCTCCGAAAAAGCTGTTGAAAATATCCCCGATGTCCATATCCTGTCCAAAAGGACTTCCTCCGCCTGCACCGTAATTAGGATCAACTCCTGCATGACCGAACTGGTCATATTTTGCACGCTTCTGGCTGTCAGACAAAACCTCATAAGCCTCGTTTACTTCTTTAAATTTTTCCTCTGCAACCTTGTCGCCGGGGTGAATGTCAGGGTGGTATTGCTTGGCGCACTTTCTGTATGCCTTTTTTATTTCCTCATCAGAAGCGCCCTTCTGTACCCCCAGTACCTCATAAAAATCTCTTTTATCTGCCATAAAACCACCTGTAAACAACGCCTAAAGTGGTGCAGGGATTCTGCACCACCCAAGTCGTTTTTTATAAATTATCAGCTATTGTTTGTCGCCGTCAACGTCTGTAAAATCAGCGTCATATACGTTTGGATCACCCTGCGGCGGTTGCTGTCCCATATCAGGTCCGGGCTGTCCCTGAGGTGCCCCCTGTGGGTTGGCGTTCTGATAAAGCTTTGCAGATACTTCGTAAAGAGTTTTCTGTAAATCTTCCTTAGCTGTGTTCATATTAGCTGTGTCGTTCTTTGAAATTGCATCTTTAAGGGCAGTAGTTTTATTTGAAAGAGCGTCCTTATCAGTGGGGTCAAGCTTGTCGCTGTTTTCGTTAATAAGCTTTTCTGCTTGATAAGCTATCTGCTCTGCTTCGTTCTTAGAGTCAACTTCTTCTCTGCGCTTTTTATCTTCAGCAGCAAACTGCTCTGCTTCCTTAACAGCCTTATCTATATCTTCCTTGCTCATATTTGATGATGAGCTGATAGTAATTTTCTGTTCCTTACCTGTACCTAAATCCTTGGCAGATACATTAACAATGCCGTTTGCATCAATATCAAAGGTTACTTCAATCTGCGGTACACCACGCATTGCCGGAGCAATACCTGTAAGAGCAAATAGCCCAAGCTGCTTGTTATCTCTTGCAAATTCACGTTCACCCTGGAGTACGTTGATTTCAACCTGTGTCTGATTATCAGCAGCAGTTGAAAAAATCTGACTTTTCTTTGTAGGGATAGTAGTGTTACGGTCAATAATCTTTGTCATAACACCGCCCATTGTTTCAACACCAAGTGAAAGGGGAGTAACGTCAAGAAGAAGAAGTCCGTCAACTTCGCCTCCAAGTACACCTGCCTGAATAGCAGCACCGATAGCAACGCATTCGTCAGGGTTAATACCCTTGAAAGGTTCCTTTCCGATTAATTTCTTAACAGCTTCCTGTACAGCAGGGACTCTTGAAGAGCCGCCAACCATAAGAACCTTGTCAATTTCTGAAATTTGTAAGCCTGAATCTGATAGTGCTGAACGAACAGGACCCATTGTAGCTTCTACAAGGTCAGCAGTAAGTTCATCAAACTTAGCACGAGAAAGTGTTAAATCCATATGCTTAGGACCTGTAGCGTCAGCTGTAATAAACGGTAGGTTGATAGCTGTTGAAGTAACGCCTGAAAGCTCAATCTTAGCTTTTTCGGCAGCATCCTTTAATCTTTGCATAGCGATTTTGTCACCGCTTAAGTCAATGCCCTCGGCAGTTTTGAACTCTGCTACCATCCAGTCAATAATTTTCTTATCAAAATCATCTCCGCCTAAACGGTTATTACCTGCAGTAGCAAGTACCTCCTGAACTCCTTCGCCCATTTCTATAATTGAAACATCAAATGTACCGCCGCCTAAATCGTAAACCATAACTTTCTGGTCGTTTTCTTTATCTACACCGTATGAAAGGGCAGCTGCTGTAGGCTCGTTTATAATTCTCTTAACATCAAGACCTGCAATCTTACCTGCGTCCTTAGTAGCCTGACGTTGTGCGTCTGTAAAGTATGCAGGAACTGTAATAACAGCCTGTGTAACTGTTTCGCCTAAGTATGCCTCTGCATCAGCCTTTAGCTTCTGAAGTATCATTGCAGAAATTTCCTGTGGTGTATAGCTTTTGCCGTCAATTGTTACCTTGTAAGCTGTACCCATTTCTCTCTTAATTGAAGAAACTGTTTTCTCCGGATTTGTAATAGCCTGTCGCTTAGCAACCTGACCTACCATACGCTCGCCGTCTTTTGAAAATGCAACAACGGAAGGGGTTGTTCTTGCTCCTTCTGCGTTAGCAATTACTACAGGCTCACCCCCTTCGATAACTGCTACACAAGAATTTGTTGTACCTAAATCTATACCTATTGTTTTTGCCATAATTAATTCCTCCGTAATTTATAATATTTTAATGTATTTGGTTTGTTTATTTTTTGTTAATTTTAAGGTATCAGTTGCAGTTTGCAACCTGTACCATTGCGTGACGAATAATTTTGTCACCTAATTTGTAGCCTTTCTGGAATACTTCTGATATTTTATTTTCACCAAAATTCTGACTTTCAATCTTCCCAATAGCATTATGAAGATTAGGATCAAAGTCATCATTTACTTCACAGAAAGCCTCAACCTTTAGCTTATCAAGGGATTTCTTAAGCTGATTTTCTATAAGCTCAATGCCTTTTTTGTATTCCTCGGGAACATCTTTCATATTCTGCAAAGCCATTGTAATGCTGTCTGCTACAGGAATCAACTCCTCAACTGCCTTAGCAGTTGCATCATCATAAATGTTTAGCTTTTCAGCAGATGTTCGCTTGCGGTAATTGTCATACTCAGCCATAAGCCTTAATCTGCTGTCCTTTTCCTTTTTAAGGGCAGCCTGTAACTCCTCAATCTTTTCCTCTTTCTTATCCTTTGTAGGTTTTTTCTTTTTAGGAGTCTTTTCTTCTTTTAGAGGTTCCTGTTCTTTATGTTCGGTCAGTTCCGCAGTCTCCGAAGCAACTTCTTTATTATTTTCTTCACTCATATTATCATCCT
>CAYRTG010000067.1:0-3711 GCA_964427365.1 uncultured Ruminococcus sp.
GTTGACACTAGAACCTAAATCTAGCGCGTCTGCCAATTCCGCCACACCCGCAAATCTATAAAACAGGTAATAAAACCAAAAATTAACTAAGTAGTGAAAGCTGCTTTGAAAGTACATACTCTTTGTATTGTTTTGTTATATGTTTATTCAAATTTACAATACTCACAGCAAAGCCAAAGCTTTTTATCTATTAATATTGTCATTCATATAATTAATTTTACATTCTGAATTTTTACACTTGTCTAAACAACAGATAATATTATACTCAAAGCGTTTTATTTTGTCAATAATTATATTAAATTTTTAATATTACAAAATATTTGTAAAATCGTAAAATATTTTAAAAAAACTATTGATAATCTATTGGTTATTTACTAAATTTGTAGTATAATATTAGGAAATATCGTTTAAAGGTTTGGTTGCTTTGAAAATTCTGTCAAAACACAGCATATTGTTTATTCTTATAGCTTTGCTGTGCTTATCTTCATGCAGCATAGGTAATGATTATTCAAGCGAATTTTTTGCTATGGACACAATTATGTCTGTTTATGCTTACGGAAACAACAGCAAAATAGCTGTTAAGAAAGTTGAAAAAGAAATTAACAGACTGGACAGCTTATTATCGATTCAAAACAAAACAAGTGAAATTTTCAAGATTAACAAAAACAAAAGTCTTTCCCCTTCCGGGGAAGTCTTAAAAATTATCAAACGCTCAAAAAAGATTTCTAAAATAACAAACAGTGCTTTCGATATTACTATCGAACCATTAACAAGAGCTTGGGGGTTTTTTAACGGAGCTGATAACAGGGTTCCTGACAAAAGAGAGATCAAATCTATACTTAAAAATGTAGGTGCAAAAAATATAATCATAGATAATGGAAAAATCAATCTGAATAAAAATGCTTCTATTGAACTGGGAGCCATTGCAAAAGGATATGTTTCTTATAAGGCAGATAAGATTTTAAGTGACAATAAAATAACTTCTGCCCTGATTTCTCTTGGAGGTAATGTAAGAGCAGTTGGCAGTAAGCCTGACGGCTCACCTTGGATTGTGGGTATTGCTGACCCTGATGATACCTCGCAACAGATCGGCACTCTTTCTGTTAGGGACACATCCGTTATTACTTCAGGAGGATATCAGAGATTTTTTGAAAGCAACGGAAAAAAATATCACCATATTATAAATCCACATACAGGTTATCCTGCTGAAAGTGATCTTAAATCTGTTACCATTGTTTCCGAAGATGACGTTTTAGGCGACGCACTTTCCACCGCTTTGTTTGTTATGGGTCTTGATAAGGCAACTGAATTTTATAAAGAAAACAATAACTTTGGCGGGGTATTTATTACAGATGAAAACGATATATTTATTACCGACAACATTAAAAATATTTTTTCGACAGACAAAAGCTTTGAGGTAATAAAATAATGAAAACTAAGTTTTGGATAATTATTTTTTCCGCTGTTGTGATTATATCCGCTGTGCTGTGGATATTAATAAGCGATTTGTCCCTTTCAACTAATATTGTCGGGATTTATCAGAACAGTAAATTAGTTAAGAAAATTGACCTCAATTCTGTTACAAAAGAATATGAAATTACCCTAAAAGGTGAAGCCGGTGAAAATATTATTCTTGTTTCTCAGGGGCATATAAAAATGAAATCTGCTCAATGCCCCGACAAGGTTTGTGTTAATCACGGAGAGCTAAAAAGCAACGCTTCCCCTATTGTTTGTCTGCCAAACAAGGTTGTAATTAAATTTGAAAAAAATAACTAATATTGACGTAAAAACAGGAGTTCAACAATGAAAACTAAAAAAATGGTTTTTACTGCAATTCTTACTGCTTTGGCACTTGTTGCCTTTACAATAGAAGCCGCTATACCTCCTATTACTCCAATTTACGGAATTAAACTCGGTATAGCAAATGTATTTACTTTATTTGCACTTTACGCTTTGGGACCTTATGAAGCCGCTGCGGTATTGTTTTTAAGAATCACTCTGGGCAGCATATTTACAGGTCAGGCAGTTTCATTTATATACAGTCTTTCAGGCGGCTTGCTTTCTTTTATACTTATGTTATCACTTAAAAGATTTTTTCAAAAAGATAAGGTTTGGATATTAAGCGTATTATGTGCCATTGCTCACAATGTTGGTCAAATTATAACAGCAATTATAATTACACAGACCTTTCAAATTGTTTTTTATCTGCCTGTTCTTATTATTTCAGGCATTATAGCAGGTGCATTTACAGGACTTTGTGTTCAGTTTTCCCTAATACACATAAAAAATTTATAAATAATTAACAATTTCCATTAATTTTGTTTTAAGAAGGAGTAAAAGGTATGAAATTAAGCGGAGTTAAGTTATTGCACAAAAAGAATACCTCCGACTGTATTCCCAAAAGGCTTCCTTTGCCGGAAAAGGTTATAATTCCTATGTCTATGCACATTGGCAAGCCTGCTGTCCCTGTAGTTAAGGTTGGTCAGAGAGTTACGGTTGGGGAGCTTATTGCTCAGGCAGAAGGTTTTGTGAGTGCGCCTGTTCACTCAAGTGTATCAGGAAAGGTTAAAAAAATAAGTGAAATTACAGGATACGGCGGCGATAAAATTACTGCTGTTGAAATCGAAACTGACGGTTATCAGGAAGTTTGCGAAAATATTGCACCCCCTGTAGTCACAGATTTTGAAAGCTTTGTCTCTGCTGTTAAAAGCAGCGGTATTGTGGGGCTTGGCGGTGCAGGCTTTCCGACATTTATTAAGCTTGGAGTAAAGGATATCTCATCTGTTAAAGCGGTTATAATTAACTCAGCCGAATGTGAGCCTTATATTACATCTGACACAAGAACAATGATTGACAAAACCGAATACATAAAAAAAGGCATTGAGCTTTTGCAAAAATATTTATGTCCTGAAAAGGTTTACATAGGTATTGAAAACAATAAAAAAGAGGCAATAAAAAAAATGCAGGAGCTTGCTAACAAAATGGATAATGTAAAAGTTAAGATATTACCTTCTGTTTATCCTCAAGGCGGCGAGAAAGTTCTTGTTTACAATACAATAGGTAAGATTATTCCTAAGGGCAGATTACCGCTTGACGTCGGTGCTGTGGTAATTAACTGTACTACTCTCGTAGCTGTTGCAGAATACATAGAAACAGGTATGCCGCTTATTGAGAAATGCGTTACTGTTGACGGTTCTGCTGTTAAAGAACCTAAAAATGTTATTGCTCCTATAGGAACACCTCTTGAAAAATTATTTGAATTTTGCGGTGGCTTTAAGGCTGAACTTAAAAAGGTGATATACGGCGGTCCTATGATGGGAATTGCTGTTTCTTCAATTGACGCCCCTGTGCTGAAAAACACAAACGCCGTTATTGCTATGGATGAAAAAGAGGCTACTCCTCCAAAAACAACTGCCTGTATTAACTGCGGTGAATGTGCAAATCATTGTCCTTTAAGACTTGACCCAAGAGAATTTTCAAAAGCATTGAAGCTTGGCTTGACTGAAGAACTTAAAAATCTTAATGCTGATTTATGTATGGAATGCGGATGCTGCTCATATGTATGCCCTGCAAAACGTCCTATTGTTCAGAATAATAAGCTTGCTAAACAAAAGCTTAATGAATATTTAAGAGAACAAAATGCTAAAACCTGTTAAGAGGAAAAAAGATGAGGGATTATAAAAGATATGGAAAGGCGACTATAGCTATAAT
>CAYRTG010000068.1:0-3304 GCA_964427365.1 uncultured Ruminococcus sp.
CTTTCTCAATGCCCTGTGCTTATTATCTCATTTATAAGCTGACCTGTAATTTTTGCTATATGCTCAAGTATTGAAACTGCAAGAGCATAGTTAAATCTCAAGGGAGCTATCAAGGCTACTGCACCGGCAGGTTGATTTTCAATCTCATACCTTGTCGTAATAAGGGAGCTTTGTTTTAGCTCCATTGGAGCATTTTCCCTTCCTATATATATTTTTGTACCCTCAGGTACATTTTGAAGCATTTTTGACCTGTTGCTGTTATCTGACAAATACTCAAACACATTTCTTGATGAAATAAAGTCCATATCCGTATTATACAAAAGCTTTGTTCCGCCGCACAGGTAAGCGTTTACTTCAGCTGCCTCTTTGCAAGCCTCCATAACCGCCACAAGCATATCCGGCATAAGCAAGGAAAGTTCTCCGAAAGAAGCAGCAAAGGTTTGAATAAAAGGCTGATTAACTGTGCTTAACGGCTCACCTGCAAGTCTTTCATTCAATGCTCTGTCAAACACATTCAACATTGGAGGAGTAATATCAAAATCACATCTGAACAGCCTGGTTTTTACCATTCCTGATGAGGTTATAACCACTACCATTGAAGTGTAGCGTCCCGTTTGAACAAATTTAATCTGATGAACTCGCACATCCTCCCCGGATGGAGTAGTGGCTACGGAAGCTGTGTCAGTAAGCTCTGACGATATAGCGGAAGCTGTTTTCAAAATATGCTCCGGAGCATCTGATGATGAGGCAAGGCGGTTTTCAATATACTTTTTTACTTTCTCATCAACAGGCTTTTTTTTCATTAGGTTATCAACATAGTACCTATATCCATACTCTGAGGGAATACGCCCTGCAGAAGTGTGGGGTTGTAAAAGAAGCCCGCGGTTTGTAAGGTCAGCAAGCTCGTTGCGGATAGTTGCGGAACTAACATTAAAGCCCTCAGTATGCTCTATAGTCTTTGAGCCAACAGGTTCGCCGGTAGCGATATAGCTTTCAATAACAGCGGTCAGGATTTGTTGCTTTCTTAAAGCAATATCCATATTATCGCCCCATTGTTCAACAAAAGTTGATCTGTATTTTTTCAAATTAGCACTCTTGAGTATCGAGTGCTAATTCTTATATTTATAATTTAGCATTAAAGTCAGGAAAAGTCAATACATCTTTTACAAATTTTTCAATTTTTATAAAAATCCCTTTGTTTATGGGCTTTTAAGTCTATGAACAAAATTTAATTTTTGTTCTGCATAATGATTCAATTTAACTTTGATATTAATTTTCTTTCTTTTATTAATTTTCACAAAGTCTGTTGACTTTAGGTTTAGGGAAAATTATAATTAAATTAATATGTTATTAAACTGGAAAGGATAAGTTGTTAATATATTCTTTGAATCTTTTGTTATTTTATTATAAAATTTGTAACCGGGAGTAAAATATGGATTATTTAAACATTGTATATATAGCAGTATGGGGAATAATTGCCCTCTATCTGTTTTTCAGTGCACACAGAATAAGCAAAATACTTTATATAGCAGGAGGCTTCTTTCTGTTTTTATTCGGCTGGTTTTTAGCAAACCAACTTCTGGATGCTGATCTTTTTGCAGGTATATACAACATAATCTTTCGCTGTGTTGCAGCAGTATTTTTAATTATACTTCTTATAATTTACTTCTTAATGAAAAAATCTTCAAAAAGTAAATAATCACAATCTTTATCTCTCTGAATATTATGGCATAACAATAGTGCGTCATAGGGTTTACCCTTGCATATTCAAGGAGATTTTGTTTTGGAACTTTTAACAGGTGTATTATTTTGCTGTTCCGTTAGCTTTGACGGCTTTACCATCGGCTGCAGCTACGGACTCAGAAATTTTAAATCGTCTTTTTATACTAATATAGTTATTTTTCTTGTTTCAGCCGCTTTTACTGCATTGGCGCTGTTTTGCGGAAAGCTTATTTTGCTCTTTGTTTCACAGGATTTGGGAACATATCTGGGTACAGGCTTTTTGCTGTTACTTGGAATATATACAATAATAAACGGATATTCTGCAAAGCAATCTGAGAAATGTATCGACGCTTGCAGAAAGATTAATTTCAAAGAAAGTCTTTTTATGGCAATTGCCGTATCCATTGACGCATTCAGCGCAGGACTTGGTTACGGGATGACAGGTCATTCCTCAATGATGATACCTATAGGAGTAGGCTTTTTCCACGCCTTGTTTCTTTCTATAGGCATAGTAATTTCAAGAAAAACAATAAATAATTTTTGTTTTTCAAAAAGATTTTTATCGGTTTTATCGGGTATAATTATTATAGCCGTAGGATTATCTCGGCTTTTTCTATAATTATAAATTATCACCCTAAGAAAAAGCACAATATATTGGGGTAAGCAGAAATTTTCCTCACTATTTTAAAATTTTCGTAAAATTTTTTCCTTAAATTTAACTAAAACACTTGCATTTTTCAATTAAAAATGTTATTATCATTTGTACGTGACTATCAATTTTACCTAATTTTAAGGAGGTGGGACAATGCCTAACATTAAATCAGCAAAAAAGCGCGTTAAGGTTATTGCTACAAAAACTGCTCACAACAAGGAAATAAAATCTGCTCTTAAGACTTCTGTTAAGAAGGCTTATATTGCTATTGAGAACAACGCTGACAATAAGGCTGAGGCAGTAAGTCTTGCTGTAAAGAAAATTGACCAGGCTGCAGCTAAAGGTATTATGCACAAAAACAAAGCGTCCAGAAGCAAAGCAAACCTTGCTAAGCGTCTTAATGCGTCTGCATAATCAATTGCGTAATATTGAGTAAATAATAGTTAAAAGCAGGACTTTATGCCCTGCTTTTTTTATTAATTTGTGTATTGACTTTTTCATAAAAACTGTTATTATAATTATAGAAGAATTATAGAAGTTTTTGTTATCATTTAGTAATATCGGGAGGTTTTTATGAATAATAAAAAGTGCAGTTTCGGTTGGATTATTGCCATTATCTCTTTTGTTGCTACTGCAAGCGCAGCTTTAACTGCTTTATTAGTTGTAAGAGAAAAGAAGAAAAAAGATGACGAAGAATTAATGGATTATCTGGATTGTTCAATCGAATAATTAACAAAATTTATGGGCTGTATTACTTTGTTGTCCTGACCCCCGAAAGTTAGACCGAAACTAACTTTCGGGGGTCACATCACTTTGATACAGTCCGTTTTTGTTTGCATATATTTCGCACAGACATAACAACGGCGAATGTTATCGCATTCCGGGGCGTGAATTATGAAATTATACACATTGACACATTCGAGGGGTACA
>CAYRTG010000069.1:0-3046 GCA_964427365.1 uncultured Ruminococcus sp.
AATATATTAAATTTATTGGTATAGTAATCAGACGCAACTATAGGTTGCAAAATAAAAAGGGGCAAAACTGCCCCTTAATTTATGTATTAAAACAATCAGAATACCACATCATCATCTGTTGGATAAGCCTTTGGCTCTTTTTCTCCATGGAAAACTATTCGATACATAATCTCCAGCACAAAGAAAACCAACTTCATAAACATAAATACGCTTACTGAAATTAATACAAAATAGCCTAAGCCTGTATCAACAAGCGTTCCTAAGCTTACAACAAGATAGTAATATACCCCCGCTAAAACAAATTCGCAGAAAGTTGCGAAACGTGGCAGAAAAATAAGAATTACAAGGAAAAACAGCATAGCAATAAGCCAAACTACAATTCCGGGGGTACTGTCAGCGCTCGAGAAAACTCCACCTAAATATTTGTCAGCAACAAAACAGTAAAACCTGAAGGAAATCAAAATCAACGGAATAAACAAAACAAGGAAAGGAATAATTCTGCGAATAAAAATTGTGTACCATTTACCCATATCTTCTTTGTAAGAGTCAATTTCGTCAAGAAACCATTGTATTTTTTCTTTTTTATTTTTAAATACAGGCTTTTCAACATCATGAGTCATAATATCACCTCAAAATATACTATCTTATACTTTAACAAAAAACCTCCAAAAAGTCAATAAATAGTGGCACATTTGTAAACGAAAACCCTACTACGTTGTGCCGCTCAGAAAACAAGTAAGCAGAAATTGTCACCCTGCTGTGAAACTGTTTTTGATTTTATCTCCTGCAAAACTTTTCCGCTACTAACATTATTACCAAAATATGTAACCTTTCTTTAGTAAAAGCAACCAGAAAAATTCAAATACAAGCCCTAAACTTCATTTTTATTATAATTTAATATTAATTATTTTAAAAATTTTGATATAATAATATTATGTCAGAATACAAGGAGAAATACTGATGAAAAAATTTTTAGTAGTTGTAGATATGCAGAATGATTTTGTTGAGGGTTCATTAGGCTCTGAGAAGGCTCTTGCCATAGTTGACAATGTAGCAGAAACTATCAATAACTTTCAGGGCAAGATTTTTGCTACATATGACACCCATTTTGAAAACTATATGGAAACCTCTGAAGGCAAAAAATTGCCGATTCCTCATTGCATAAAATATACAGAGGGCTGGCAATTAAACAAAAAGGTTCAAAAGGCTCTTAATAAGAAAGGTTTTGAAAAGGTAGAAAAGCACACCTTTGGTTCAGTTGACCTGCCAAAGCTAATTGAAAAGGAAGCCAAAGAACAGGATTTTGAAATTTTCCTCATAGGGCTTTGTACTGATATTTGCGTAGTTTCAAATGCATTGATTTTAAAAGCTTACTTTCCCGAAAAAGAAATTTCAGTAATTTCAGATTGCTGTGCAGGAGTAAGTGCTGAAACTCATAAATCCGCATTAGACACAATGAAATGCTGTCAGATTAACATTATCTAGAATAATTTTTGTCCTTTTCTTGGTTAAGCCTGAAAGCTACCGAATCTTTTAAATATTT
Organism: uncultured Ruminococcus sp.; assembly: GCA_964427365.1. Lineage (GTDB taxonomy): Bacteria > Bacillota > Clostridia > Oscillospirales > Acutalibacteraceae > Ruminococcoides. The sequence continues at coordinate 1,544 of CAYRTG010000069.1, forward strand.
AAGATATTTTTCATCACGGCACATTGCCTTGCTTGTGTCATCAGACAGCTTTGCAACAGGTCTGCCGTTTACATACTGTAGCTTAATAACAATATTCAAAGGCTTTTCGCAGGTATCGTTGGAGCAGAATGTTCCTATACCAAATGAAACCTTGGTTCTTGCCTTAAAGTAATCGTACAGATTCTGAGCCTTATCAAAATCAAGGCTGTCACTGAACAAAAGCTGTTTTGTTTTAGGGTCAACGCCATACTTTTTGTAATGGGCAATTATTTTTTCTCCCCATTCGTAGGGGTCACCGCTGTCGTGACGTACACCGCTGTAGTTGTTTACCATAGAACGCTTAAAGTCCATAAGAAATAAATCTGTAGTAATAGTATCGGTTAAGGCGGTGCCGTTATCTCCGTCATACTCGTCATACCAGTCACGCATAGCGTAGTAGTTTGTGTAAGCCAAAGGAATAGAATCTATACCCTGATACATTTGTACAAACTCGTGAGCATATGTACCAATAGGAGTAAGATTATATTTCATTGCAAAATATACATTTGAAGTGCCCACACAGTTTTCGGTTTCCTGAGTAAATCGCTTAATTATCACATCTTCCCATTCTCTTGATAATCTTCGCCTGCAACCAAATTCAGCAAATTTAAAGGTATATACTTCATTCTGAAAGTCAAGAATTTTTTGATTAAGTTTATCTTCTGCAGACTTTTTTAACGTTTCATAGTCATAATTCATCCTGAAATATACTTCATTTACAATTTCAAGAAGATAAATTTCAAACTGCATTGCTGAAAACAACGGTCCTTTCACAATTATAGAAAGCTCTCCCTCAGAAGACAATTTTGTTTCAACATATTTTCTTACAGGATGCCACAGCCTTAAAAATTCAACATAGTCGTCTTTAATAAAGCGTATTGAGCGTAAATACTGAAGTTCTCTGTCACTAAAACTTAAAGTACAAAAATAGTCTATCTGGCAATTAATTTCCTGTAGCATTTCTTCAGTAAAAACAATATTATCATTTCTGCATTTAAAGTAGTACTCTCCGCTAAGGTCAGTATGCTTGTGAAAAATTACCTGATTCATATTGAATTTATAAAGATCAGTATCAAGAAGCGATACCACAATAGGCTCAAGTTTCATTTTATCCTCCTGTAGAAGTATTCCTTTTTATTTTAATCGGAGCAACGGTCCGTCAAACCCGTTTTAGAAGCAAGGGACACAATCGCATGAGTTATATTATTATAATTATATGAAAATTTATTCATAGAATAAAACCAACCATGTAAAAATTTTTAAGAATTAAGAAAAAGCGTAGTAGTAAAATTACCGCCACGCTTTTGGAGCTGATAACCGGATTTGAACCGGTGACCTCATCCTTACCAAGGATGCGCTCTGCCGCCTGAGCTATACCAGCAAATACAGACTGTTTACAGTCCGTATGATATGATAACATATTTTATTTTACTTTTCAATAGTTTTTAAGGTTTAATTAAGGAA
>CAYRTG010000070.1:0-3032 GCA_964427365.1 uncultured Ruminococcus sp.
TCTCGATTTCCGTAAACGCACGGATGGATTCATCGTCCGTGTGTTCTTTTTTCAGTTTTTTCAAGAAGTCCAGCATCCGCTGACGCTTTATCTGTGATAGGTTAGGCATTATCACTACCTCCTGATTTTGTATTCTTAGCCGCCTGCGCCTTTTCTATAGACAGGTTTTACAAATTTTCGTATCTGCCTTTAAGCTCTTTTAAAATCATATTTGCACATATATATACATTGCCGCCGCCCATTGTGAGAATCAAATCTCCTGCTTCTGCGTTGTCACAAACATATTTTGTGATATCCTCAAAAGTGTCAATGCATTTTGAATTTGGAACCTTTTTGCCTAAGTCTGTGTTATATACTCCGTAGATGTTTGTTTCTCTAACAGGTAAAATCTCAGAGATAATTGCCACGTCAGGAATTTTCAAAGCCTCTGCAAAGTCATCAAGAAGCATAGCCGTCCTTGAGAATGTATGAGGCTGAAAAACTGCCCATACCTTTTTAAATCCCATATTCATAGCAGCTTTTAGTGTTGCGGTAAGTTCTGTTGGGTGATGAGCAAAATCATCAGCTACAGTAATGTCACCGGGCTTGCCCAGAATTTCAAATCTTCTGTGAACACCGCCGAATTTGCCAAGATTTTCAGAAATTTCCTTTGGAGTTGCACCAAGATAATGTGCAGCAGTAGCTGCTGCAAGTGCATTGTAAATATTGTGTTTTCCCGGAACAATAAGCTTAATTGTGCATAGCTTTTCGCCTTTATGCATTAAGTCAAAAGTTTCGTGCACTCCCTTGTCTGAACTTATGCTTTCAGCATAGTAATCATTTTTACTTTCTAAGCCATAGGTGATTTTTTCAATGTTAACGTCAGCTATGCTGTCCATAGTGTTTTTATCATCACCGTTTAATATAAGGAGCTTTGTAGTTTGTTTTCCAAACTGATTAAAGGATTTCTTTATGTTTTCGATTGTGCCAAAGTAGTCAAGGTGGTCAGCGTCAATATTAAGTATAATTGAAATGTAGGGTGTAAGCTGTAGAAATGAATCAACGTATTCACAAGCCTCACAAACAATAATGTCGCTTTGACCTACATAACTGTTGCCGCCAATGTATGGTAACTTACCTCCGATAATAGCAGAAGGGTCAAAACCGCTTCCGATAAGTATTTGTGTAAGCATACCTGTGGTGCTTGTTTTGCCGTGAGTACCTGAAACTGCAACACTCCTGTTGTATCTTCTTGTAACTATACCCAGCATTACACTTCTTTCAATGGCAGGAATATTGTTTTTAACAGCATAAGCACGTTCAGGGTTATCTTCTTTTATAGCGGCAGAATAAACAATTAATTCTGCGTCCTTAACATTTTCAGCTCTGTGTCCCATATAAACAGGAATACCGTATCCCTTTATTTTGTCAAGGGTTTCGCCTTCATTCATATCTGAACCTGAAATTTCAAAACCTTCACTCATAAGTATTTCCGCTAAAGGGCACATACCGCTTCCGCCTATTCCGATAAAATGTATTCTCTTTTTGTTATCTAAAAGATGATCGTATTTCAAAATACTCACTCCCATAATTAATTATACTGTGTTACCTTAAACCACTTATTATTATATTGCCAAATTATGAAAAAATAAATACCTTATTAGAATTAATATATATTTTTTGTGTATTGCCAAATAAATAATAGAGTGGTAAAATATTTTTATGGAACTTAAAAAGAACGATATAATAAATCTTAATATAATTTCAATGACGGCACAGGGCATCGGTGTGGGAAAAACCGACCAAGGCATAGTTATCTTTGTTCCCCTTTCAGCTATAGGCGATAAACTGAAAGTAAGAATACTTAAAATAAAAAAGACCTATGTCTATGGTAAAATTGAGAAAATTGTTACACCTTCTCCGTATAGAATAAAAGAGGATTGCCAATATTTCTCAAAATGCGGAGGCTGTGTCTATCGTCATATAAGTTATAATTCTGAATTAGAGATAAAATATAATAGAGTAAAGGACGCAATTCAGCGTATCGGTGGCTTTACAGATGTAAAAATAAATCCTGTTGCAGAAAATGATAGAGTTGACCGCTATCGAAACAAAGCTCAGTTGCCTGTACAAAATACAGAAAATGGTGTAGAACTTGGATTTTATGCAAATCATACCCATAGAATTGTAAGCTGTGAAGATTGCCTTTTACAGCCTGAATTATTCAAAACTGTAATGGATATTACCAAAGCCTTTATGAAAGCCACAAACCAAAGTGCTTATGACGAAAGAACAGGAAAAGGCAAGCTAAGACATGTATATATTCGTTACGGAGAAAAAACCAATCAACTGATGGTCTGCTATGTTGTAAACGGCAATGGTTTAAAGCGGGAAGATATACTTGTAAAAAAACTTTGTGATGCTTTACCAAATCTAAAAAGCGTAATTTTTAATTCTAACAGAGAAAATACAAATGTGATTTTAGGCTCAAAAAACCGCACAGCCTATGGCAAGGATTATATAACCGATATTCTGTGTGGACTTGAATTTAAAATTTCTCCATTATCTTTTTATCAGGTAAACTCCTCTCAGGCAGAAAAGCTTTACACCATTGCAAAAAACTATGCGGATTTAAAAGGCGATGAGGTACTTTTAGACTTATATTGCGGAACAGGAACAATAGGACTTACAATGGCTGATAAATGTAAAAGCCTTGTAGGAGTAGAAATTGTTGAAGACGCAATTAAGGATGCTAAGAAGAACGCAAAAATCAATAATATAGATAACGGACGATTTATATGCGGTGACGCTTCAGAAGCTGCAAAACAATTACAGAGTGAAGGCATAAAGCCTGATGTAATAATTATTGACCCACCGCGAAAAGGCTGCGATAAATCCCTTATAGATACAATAGCACAAATGAATCCTGACAGGGTGGTATATGTATCTTGTGACCCGGAAACCCTTTCCAGAGATTTAAAGCTGTTTGCAGAAAAGAATTATTCCATAAAAGAAATAACCCCTGTAGATTTATTCAGCCGCACAGCTCATGT
>CAYRTG010000071.1:0-2982 GCA_964427365.1 uncultured Ruminococcus sp.
CATTTGTCTAACAAGCTTATAGGTAATCAACAAACTCCCCACAGTCATTGTGGGGAGTTTAATATTAAGCACAATATTTTCTATCAACAAAAGTTATAAAACCCTTTGTGTTTGTGTTAAAACAGGCTTTAACCGGGATAAATTTTGAAAAATAAGGCAAAATAAAACTTGACAAAACTGTAATAATTGTGTTAATATCTATAATTGTGGATAAATAGGCAAATTGCACCTTGGCTCAGGGACAAAATGCTGTAAAAGTACAGAATAAGTCAAGTTATATTGTGCATTTTTGCTTGTTTTTATATTTGTTTATTTACAGGCGATACTAAAAATTACCTGTAAAAATAAAAATATTTAAAAAAAGGAGGAAGATTATGCCTACATTTAACCAGCTTGTTCGCAAGGGCAGACAGGTAACTGAAAAAAAGGCCAAGGCTCCTGCTCTTTTAAAGGGGTGGAACTCACAAAAGAGTCGTGCAACTGACCAGAGTTCACCACAAAAGAGAGGCGTTTGTACTGCTGTTAAGACAGCTACACCTAAAAAGCCTAACTCAGCTCTTAGAAAGATTGCCAGAGTAAGACTTTCTAATGGTATTGAAGTCAGTTCCTATATCCCGGGCATAGGCCATAACCTACAGGAACACTCAGTTGTTCTTATTCGTGGCGGCCGTGTAAAGGACTTACCTGGTGTACGTTATCATATTATCCGTGGCACACTTGATGCACAGGGCGTTAATGGACGTATGCAGGCTCGTTCAAAATATGGCGCTAAGCGCCCAAAAGCAGGTAAAAAGTAAGTAAATGACAAACCGTTAAATTAACAGATTAACACTGTATTGCTATACAGGATGAGCTATATATTAGTAGGGCGTCTTGTTGGCATACGGAAGTTTGTCGCTTTCGAGTACCTATGATATCTCAATTATTGTGAAGGAGGGAAGCAAAGTGCCAAGAAGAGGTTCTATTGCAAAGCGTGACGTGTTAGCAGATCCGCTTTATAATTCAAAATTAGTAACTCGTCTTATCAACAATATTATGCTTGACGGTAAAAAGGGTGTTGCTCAGAAAATCGTTTACGGTGCATTTGATATTATTGCTGAGAAGACAGGCAAAGACCCACTGGAGGTTTTTGAACAGGCTATGGAAAACGTAATGCCTGTATTAGAAGTAAAGGCTCGCCGTGTTGGTGGTGCTACTTATCAGGTTCCAATTGAGGTTCGTCCGGAAAGAAGACAGACATTAGGTCTTCGCTGGATTACAATTTACTCAAGAGCCAGAAACGAAAGAACTATGAAAGAAAGACTTGCAGGAGAAATCCTTGATGCTATCAACAGTACAGGTAGCGCATTTAAGAAGCGTGAAGATACTCATAAGATGGCTGAAGCAAATAAGGCTTTTGCTCATTACAGATGGTAATGAACACCTTAAGGTATTTTTAGAGGAGGATTTTTATGGCAAGACAAGTTTCACTTGAACACACAAGAAATATCGGTATCATGGCTCACATCGATGCCGGTAAAACTACTACAACTGAAAGAATCCTGTTCTACACAGGTATCAACCACAAAATTGGCGAAACCCACGATGGCGGTGCTACAATGGACTGGATGGTACAGGAGCAGGAGAGAGGTATTACAATTACCTCTGCTGCCACAACTTGTTTCTGGAAAGACAGCAAAGGCGAAAACATCAGAATCAACATCATTGATACACCCGGACACGTTGACTTCACAGTTGAAGTTGAGCGTTCACTCCGTGTACTTGACGGTTCTGTAACAGTTCTTTGCGCTAAAGGCGGCGTCGAGCCACAGTCAGAAACGGTTTGGCGTCAGGCTGACAACTATGGTGTTCCCAGAATGGTTTATGTAAATAAAATGGACATTATGGGTGCCGATTTTTACAGAGTTGTTCAGATGATGAAAGACAGACTAAAATGTAATGCTGTTCCTATTCAGCTTCCAATCGGTGCTGAAGACACATTCAAGGGTATTATCGACCTTGTAAAAATGAAAGCCGAAGTTTACTATGATGACCTTGGTAAAGATATGAGAGAAGAAGAAATTCCCGAGGATATGATGGAACTTGCGGAGAAGTATCACGATGAGCTTATCGAGGCTGTTGCAGAGCTGGACGAAGAGCTTATGGAAAAGTACTTTGGCGGCGAAGAGATTACTGAAGAGGAGATTAAGGCTGTTATCAGAAAGGCTACTATCAACAATACAATGGTTCCTGTAACTTGCGGTACTTCCTACCGTAACAAGGGTGTACAGAAGCTCCTTGATGCTATTGTTGACTATATGCCGGCTCCGACTGACGTTCCTAATATCAAGGGTATTGACCCTGACACAGAAGAAGAGGTTGAAAGACCATCTTCAGATTCAGAGCCATTTGCTGCTCTTGCATTTAAGATTGCTACCGATCCATTCGTAGGTAAGCTCTGCTTCTTCAGAGTTTACTCAGGTACACTTAACAAGGGTTCATCTGTATATAACTCAGTTAAGGGTAACTCAGAAAGAATCGGTCGTATTCTTCAGATGCATGCTAACGACAGAAAGGATATTGACACTGTTTATGCAGGAGATATTGCTGCTGCTGTTGGTCTTAAAAATACAACAACAGGTGACACACTTTGTGACGAAAATCACCCTGTTATTCTTGAATCAATGGAATTTCCCGATCCTGTTATCCGTGTTGCTATCGAGCCTAAGACTAAGGCAGGTCAGGAAAAGATGGGTATTGCTCTTGCAAAGCTTGCTGAAGAGGACCCGACTTTCAAAGCTTACACAGATGAAGAAACAGGTCAGACAATTATTGCCGGTATGGGCGAGTTGCACCTTGAGATTATCGTTGACAGACTTCTTCGTGAATTTAAGGTAGAAGCTAATATCGGTAAACCACAGGTTGCTTACAAGGAAACAATCCGCAAGGAAGCTACTGTTGACTGTAAGTATGCTCGTCAGTCAGGCGGTAAGGGTCAGTACG
>CAYRTG010000072.1:0-2866 GCA_964427365.1 uncultured Ruminococcus sp.
AAAAGATTTAGCTTGTTTCTGCGAGAAATGGTGTTGATAATGCTTTCAATTATTTTTGTTCGTTCATCGGCATTAAGCCCTGATCCTTTTTTATAAATACCATAATTAATTTGGTCGATTAAATATAATAATATTCTTTCACTGTCTGTATTTCCCTCTTGCTTTTCCGAATAGGGAAAGAGCTCTGTACCATTAAAAATTGTTCCGTTATGAATCAGAACCCATTGTCTGCCGCTTTTGTCTGTTCCTGTGAAGGGGTGGCAATTATTTTTTTGTATTTTACCTACAGTTGCTAATCGAATATGTGCTAAAAGAAAATCCTGCGGCTGCAAACTATTTATTATGCCGCCGATGATTTTGCTTTTGTTAGCACAAACAGGCTCTGTTTGAATGTCAAATTTTGCACTGTTTCTTTTTGCAATGCCCCAGCCGTTAGGATGATAGGTGCTATGACTGAAAAACTCCGTCAGATATGGAGTCAGGTCCTTGCAATATTCAGATGTAAAACCGAATAACTCACACATATCGGAGTCTCCTTTAAATAGTAAAACGCAATTTGCTATAGTATACAACAATAATGCTATTTAGTAAACATTGATGTTGAAAGATAGCGTTCGCCAGTGTCAGGAAGCAGAACAACTATAACCTTGTCTTTGTTTTCAGGGCGTTTTGCAACCTGTGCAGCAGCCCAAAGAGCTGCACCTGATGATATGCCGACTAAAGCGCCTTCAGTTGCAGCTATTTGCCTTCCTGTTTCAAAGGCATCTGCATTTTCAACAGTGATTATTTCATCATAAACATCTGTGTTTAAAGTATCCGGTATAAAGCCTGCGCCTAGACCCTGCAGCATATGAGGACCACTGACACCTTTTGAAAGCACAGGAGAGCCTGCAGGCTCAACAGCAACAATCTTTATATTCGGTTTTTTTGATTTTAAGTATTCGCCGACACCTGAAATTGTTCCGCCTGTGCCAATACCTGCAACAAAAATATCTACCTCACCGTCAGTGTCTTCCCAAATTTCAGGACCTGTTGTATTGTAGTGCGCCTGCGGATTGGCTGTGTTTGAAAACTGGCTCGGTATAAAGCTGTCAGGCAGCGCCTTTGCAAGCTCCTGCGCTTTTGCAATAGCACCCTTCATTCCTTCTTTTCCGCTTGTTAAAACCACCTCAGCACCATATGCGTTTAAAAGGTTTCTGCGTTCAATACTCATTGTTTCAGGCATAGTTAAAATAACCTTGTATCCTCTGGAGGCAGCAACACAGGCAAGTCCTATTCCGGTGTTGCCGCTTGTCGGTTCAATTATTGTTGAATCTTTTGTAAGTAAGCCCTTTTCTTCAGCATCATCAATCATTGCCTTTGCAATCCTGTCCTTAACACTTCCTGCAGGGTTAAAATATTCAAGCTTTGCATAAATATCAGAAACAATATTTTTATTTGATGTAAATCTTTTTAATGAAAGCAAAGGGGTTCTGCCAATCAAATCAGTAATACTATCGTATGTTTTCATAATGTATAGCTCCTTATTTAGAATTTATAGCTTCTTGACATAGTGAATATTAAGTGATATAATCATAAACATATTAAACATATCAACTTGGTAGGATATATTCTATCATTATAGTAATATTTTGTCAAGGGGGGGAGATAAGTTTGAAATTACATTTTGATAATAAGGTTTCAAAATATATTTTCAGCGGTGAAATAGGTTTAGAAAAAGAAAGCTTAAGGGTGGATAAGTTTGGTCGTTTGGCACAGACCGCTCACCCTTTTAAAAACAATCCTCACATCGACCGTGATTTCTGTGAAAATCAGATAGAGCTTATAACCGTTCCTTGCAATAGTTCAAACGAGGTTTGGCACGATCATGCCATTTTGCACAAAACAGTTACAACAAATTTACTCTACTTAAAATCGGGAGAAGAATTCCTGTGGCCCTTTTCTAATCCTCCATATTTTGAGAGTGTTGACGATATCCCTATTGCACATTATGACGAACAGCATAAGGATAAGGAAAGATATCGCGAATACTTATCTAAAAAATACGGTAAAAGAAAAATGCTTTTTTCAGGCATACATTACAATTTTTCTTATGCAGAAGCTTTACTCAAAGCAGAATTTGAAGTCAGTGAATTTAACGATTTTAATGATTTTAAGAATAACCTATATTTAGATTTAGCACAAAAGGCTACGCAATACAGCTGGCTTATAGTGTATCTTATGGCCGCAAGCTCTGTTTGTGATGCGTCTGTTCTTGATAACAAAAATGATTCTGCATTGATAAAATATGCATCACTCAGGTGTTGCGAAGTAGGCTACTGGAATAAATTTACCCCTGTCTTAAATTATAATAGTTTGCAAGCATATGTTGACAGTATTGAAGAATACATACAAGCCGGTATGCTCAAATCAGCCGCCGAACTGTATTATCCTGTTCGTCTTAAGCCAAGAGGGGCTAATACACTTGATAATTTAAAAGAAAAAGGTGTTAACCATATTGAACTCAGAATGCTCGATTTAAATCCTCTTACACCTGTTGGTATTTTTAAAGAGGATATTGCATTTTTACATATGCTTTTAATCTATTTATCAGCAATTGAAACTGATGGAGCGTTCAATGAAAATGCTCAATTAAGTGCAATCGGTAATATGAAGCGTGCTGCAGAATATGATGATAATTCAATTTATATAAATTTCAAAGGCAAAACTGTTAATATTCGCCGTGCTGCAATAGATATATTAAATGATATGGAAGGCTTTTTTGAAAAACATATAAATAAGGATTATGAAGGTATTATTAAGTATCAGAAAGAGAAAATAACTAATCCTCAAAAAAGATATGCAGTGCAGGTTAGAAATCAATTTG
>CAYRTG010000073.1:0-2742 GCA_964427365.1 uncultured Ruminococcus sp.
AATATATAAGAAATTTGTAATATATATATCATATTTTATGGGAATTTTTGCGTTTAAAAAAATAATATAGTGTAATAATATAATAAATAAAAATCTTTATAGGAGTAAAATTATGAAGAAAATTGTTTTAGTCGGAACCGGTATGGTAGGAATGAGCTTTGCCTATGCAGCTCTTAATCAAAATCTTTGTGATGAGCTTGTATTATGCGACATAAATAAAAAGCGTGCAAAGGGTGAGGCACAGGATTTAAACCATGGGCTTGCTTTTTCAAAAACAAGTATGAAAATATATGAGGGTGAATATGAGGATTGCTTTGATGCAGATATTGTTGTAATATGTGCCGGTGTGAACCAAAAGCCCGGTGAAACACGACTTCAGCTATTGCAGAAAAATCTTGAGGTTTTCAAAACCATCGTAAACCCTGTTGTTTTAAGTGGATTTCAGGGAGTGTTTTTGGTGGCAACAAATCCTGTGGATATTATGACTAGAATAACTCAAAAACTTTCGGGATTTTCTGAAGAAAGAGTAATAGGCACAGGTACAACTTTAGATTCCGCAAGGCTTAGGTTTTTAGTTGGCAAGTATTTCAAAGTTGACCCGAGAAGTGTTCACGGCTATGTAATAGGGGAGCACGGTGACAGCGAGTTTGTGCCATGGTCTCAGCTTCTTTTGGCAACAAAGCCTGTGTTAGATGTGCTTATTGATAATCCTCAGTATAAAATGGAGGAGCTTGAAAAAATAAGTTATGAAGTAAGACACGCTGCATATGAGATTATTGAAGCAAAGGGTGCAACCTACTATGGAATAGGTATGGCTATATGCAGAGTTGTAAGGGCAATTTTACAGGACGAAAACTCTATCCTTACAATCACTTCAAAAATGGGCTTAGCCTATGGACTTGGGGAAGTGTATGTAGGTAATCCTTGTATTATTAACAGTAAGGGTGCAGACAGAACTATTGAGCTTATAATGACAGACGATGAAATGAGAAAATTTGAGGATTCCTGTAAGCTTCTTGATGAAACCTTTAACAACCTTAGCTTTTAGTGCCGGAATTCAAACAAAAGTAAAATTTTTTAATGAAAGAGAGAGCATTGCTCTCTCTTATTTTAGGCATTTTTTTGATAAAAAATTTAATATACGAATATATTTGTGTTATATCTTAGTATTATTTACAGACGGATAAGATAAATAAGTTAAAACACTTGATTTTTTTGTCGAATTTTGTTACCTTTATATGTAGTTGTATATGATTAATTAAAAATGAGGGTGTACAGTTGAAAAAACTTATTTCCGGTGTAATGATAATCCTGCTTTGTGTTTTGTCTTTTACTTCCTGTTCAGGGTTTAGGCTGAATACTCAGGATAATATTAAGAAAATAATTCCAAAATATATTAATGGATTTTCTGTAAAAAGTATCAAAACAAATTCAATTGTATTAACATGGGACTTAAGCAAAAAGGCTACCGAGTATGCAATTTTCAGAAGTGAAGAAAAGTCATCGGGTGTTTTAGGAAGATATGTAAGGTGTGCTACTGTATCCGCACCAAAAGCTACAAGCTATACTGATAAAAAGCTGGACAGCGGAAAGCTTTACGGCTATAAGATATATGCTTATCACAGGGATAAAGAATATACAACCAACAGCAGACCTGTTGTTATAAAAGTTATGACAAAAATGCCTGCCCCTAAGAACTTAAAGGTTGAAAAAGCTGCGTCAAAGTATATAAGTCTTAATTGGAGCAATGTTAAAGGTGCCGAAAAATACATGGTATACCGTAAAGATGCTGAGGATAAATATAAAAAAATTGCACAGACAGATAATTTAGAATATAAAGATGAAAAAATAACATCAGGAGCTTCCTATAAGTACAAGGTTGTGGGAATCCGAAATCTGGGACAGGAAGTTTACAGAAGCAAGGAAAAGATTATTGCTGTTAAATCAGGCGTTACGGCAGTAGAAGGCGTTACCGCAAAAACATACCTTAACAGAGCATTGCTTTCCTGGACTTCTGTAAGGGGAGCGACAGGCTATGATATTTTTCTTAAAAACTCAAAAGGGAAATTTCAGCTTAAGGAAACTAAAAAATACTGCAACTTCCTTTCTGAAAAAGGAAAAACAGGCAAATCCTACAGATATGCAATTAAAGCATATAACATTGTAAATAATAAGAAAAACTATAGTGACGCAAAATATGTCACTGTTACACTTTCCGATAAAGCATACGGTAAAAAACCGCAAAAAACATATATTGAAATCTGTACCGAAACTCAACATATGTATATGTATGTTGATAATAAGCTTTACTGTGATACTCCTGTTGTAACAGGTATGTACAACAGTCAGGATACTCACCACGGATTCCATAAGGTTATCAGCAGAAAATCTCCTGCAAGACTGAAAGGCTCTGCCAACGGCCATTCTTGGGACCTGATGGTTAAGTATTGGCTTGGCTTTACATATGACGGACAGGGTGTACACGACAGCACTTGGCGTTACTCTGGATACGGAAATGAAATTTACAAGGGCGACGGTTCTAACGGTTGTGTGAATACACCTATAGATAAGGTAAGTAAAATTTACGAAAAAAGCTATTACGGTATGCCTATAATCGTATATTAGTAAGAACGACTTATGCACTGAGGAGCAAAAGCTCCTGCTGTTAGGTTGCCTCGTCGCAGCCGATGAAAAGCAAGCTTACATCGGGCTTTGCTCCGAGTTAAAATATTTAATTGACTT
>CAYRTG010000074.1:0-2545 GCA_964427365.1 uncultured Ruminococcus sp.
AAAAGGCAAGTATCGCTTCCGGCAGCATTAGAGTTGAGGCGATGGGAAGTCACAGCTTTTCGGACATATTTCCTCAGAGCGAAGTCTTGAGGCAATTGGAAAATATGTGCGGTTGCATATATATAGTAAGGACAAGCACATTGACCTGTTTCCGAGAACGTTCGCGGCCTGTAAAATGGCTATTTTGAGGTCAAAAAAGCCGTAGATTTATAAAGGCGGTGCTGTTCAAGATCCTGATAGAACAATTAGGTTGAACCCGGACAAATATGGAAAAACATGGACTGTTATTGGTGAGGGCTATTAATATGAAGTATTATAAATTAGTTTTGAATGCACGAAAGCCTAAGGGCTTTTGGGGCAAAATGATGATAAGAAATATGAATAAAAACCATTACAATGTTACAGGTTGGGGACTATCCCACTATGATTTTAGAAAGTCAGATACAGCCCTTGATATAGGCTGTGGAGGAGGACGAACCGTCAATCGTATAAGTTCAATGGTTTCAAAAGCATATGGAATAGATTATTCAGACCTTGCTGCTGAAACATCTAAAAAGTACAACAAAAAGCAGATTAAACAAGGCAAGGTTGAAATAAGTCGGGCGAGTGTATCGGATTTGCCTTTTGAAGATAACACATTTGATATTGTTACAGCAGTTGAAACCTATTACTTTTGGCCTGATAAGTTAAATAACTTAAAGGAAGTTAAAAGAGTATTAAAGCCACAGGGTACAATTCTAATGGTTTTTGAAATGTGCAGAAACGAGCTTAACCCTGAAAAGTGGCAGGAGGTTGAAAACCTGATAAATATAAAATCTGTTACGGAACAGGAAATAATAGATATTTTAACCAGCGCAGGGTATGTTAATATTAAAACAGACAAAGTTCAAGAAAAATCTTGGCTTACAGCAACAGCCCAAAAACCATAAAGGATTGATAATATGACAGCATTAGTTACAGGTGCAAGCAGCGGTATAGGAAAGGATATTGCAAAATATCTTGCCTCTAAAAACTATGATTTAATACTAACAGCTCGTCGAGAGGACAGGCTGTATGAACTGAAAAATGAACTGAAAAATGTCAACGTTAAGGTTATACCTTTAGATTTGTCAGTTGAAGAAAACTGCTTTAAGCTTTATGAGGAAACTAAAAAGTATAATGTTGATTTCCTTGTAAACAATGCAGGCTTTGGAGCTTACGGCAAGTTTGTTGACGTGTCCTTAGATAAAGAATTAGAACTTATTAATACTAACATAAAAGCTCTCCATATTCTAACAAAGCTGTACCTTAAGGATATGGTTAAGAAAAATAGGGGATATATTCTGAACTTGGGTTCGGCTGCCGGCTTTTTAGCAGGACCAACCTTCAGCAGCTACTATGCTTCCAAAAATTACGTTGTTCGCCTTACAGAAGCAATCCACGAGGAGCTTAGGCGTGACAAAATCAATGTCGGAGTTTCTGCCCTTTGTCCGGGACCTGTGAAAACCGAATTTAACAAGGTAGCTCAGGTTCGTTTTGCTGTAAAAGGTCTTGACAGTCGGTACGTTGCAAAATACGCAGTAGATAAAACTTTAAAGGGTAAAATGATAATTACCCCCGGAATGCTTATGAAGTTTACCAAATGTATTGAACATTTTGCAAGCGAAAAAATGCTTACAAGAATATCATACAATGTTCAGAGCAAAAGAAAAAGCTAACTAAACTCTTATAACACCACAGGCAATTTTTTCACCCGAATTTCCTGCAGGGTCAGTTGTAAAGTCATCGGGCATCCTATGAATAATAACAGTTTTGCCGATGATTTCAGGTATAATAAATCGGTCTGTAACAAATGCTGAATAAGCACTTCCGTTTCTTGAAATAATAGGAGGAAAATCTCCGGCATGACTTGGGTGAGTAGTAACCTCCGGATTGTAATGAGTACCTGCATTTGCAAAATTATCCTGTGCATTTCCTGTACAGCTATCTCCGTTATGCAGGTGGAAGCCGTAAAAACCCTGCGGATTTTTCGGCAGATTTTCAAGTACCGTTACAACCAACACGCCGTTTGGCACATTGTAAAATTTTGTTTCACCGTAAATGTCAGGAAAGTTAATGCCCCCTGCTATCATAGCAAAAGCAGCAGGGTTGTAGTAGGTTACAATTCTTGCTACCTGTTCAGGGTCGTAAGTATAATTCATCTAAATTGCGGCAGGATACCTCGACCTCTTTAGGTCGGGGAGAAATGCCGCATGCCTCCTTTCAAAATTTACGTTAACCTCTTGATAATCACTAAAAATATGATACAATTACTTTAGTGAAAAGAGGTGATAAAATATGCAAATGACTGTAACAGCCAAAATACAGCTTGCTGTTTCTTTTGAACAACATGAATTGCTTAATAATACAGCAAATGTTTATCGAAATGCTTGTAATTTTGTTTCTAAATACGTGTTCAGAACGCATAATTTAAAGCAATTTTCCTTAAACAAAGAACTGTATTATACAATCCGTGAAAAGTTTGGACTCGGTTCTCAAATGACACAATCAGTTTTGAAAACTGTAA
>CAYRTG010000075.1:0-2023 GCA_964427365.1 uncultured Ruminococcus sp.
AGCAAAATAAATCAAGTATCAATTTTATGTTGTAATAAAGTGCTAAAATATGTTAGAATGTAAAGTAAGGTGGTGATATATTTGCAGCATATACCTAAAGGGAATACCTGTAATATTGATATTCTGCTTTTTCAGGAAGCACTTAAAAAATCTGCTCGGCCTTGTATGGACTATGATATTAACAAGTGGATTTTTGTGCCAAACTTTTACTCAGAGTACAGATATATTCTCGGAACAAAAGGAGAAAACCCCCTTATCTGCATAGGCATAAATCCATCTACTGCAAAGCCTGACAGCCTTGACCCTACTGTAAAGTCTGTAGAAAGAATAGCTTACAGCAATAATTACGACAGCTTTATTATGTTTAATGTATATTCTCAGCGTGCAACAAATCCTGACCTTATTGAAAAAAAGCTTAACAAAAGTCTGCACAATGAAAATATGAAAGCTTTTGAGTATATATTATCATTACATAAAGACAACGGCTCCTCAGTATGGGCTGCTTGGGGTAACATTATCGAAAAGCGTGATTATCTAATAAACTGCGTTAAGGATATGATTACCATTGGCGAAAAGTATAATACCAGATGGTATTCTGCCGGTAAAAGGTCTGTTAAAGGTCACCCACATCACCCGCTATATTTAAAAAGCACTACTCCTCTTGATGAGTTTGATATAAGAAAATATTGCGAGGATATAGTAAATGGAAAATGAGATAAAATGTCCTTTGTATAAAAAATGCGGCGGATGTCAGATACATAATTTAAGCTATGAAAAACAGCTTGAATTTAAAATGAAAAAAGTTGTGGGCCTTATCGGCAAATTTCATTATGTTGAAAATATTATCGGTATGAAAAATCCATACCACTATCGCAATAAGGTTCAAGCGGCTTTTGGAAGAGATAAGCAGAACAGGATAATTTCCGGTGTTTATCAAAGTTCAACCCACAAAATCGTACCTGTTGACAGTTGTCTTATTGAGGATAAAAAGGCTGACGAGATTATTGTAACTATAAGAAAGCTGTTAAAAAGCTTTAAATTGAAAACCTTTGACGACAATAAAATGACAGGTTTTTTAAGGCACGTGTTGGTTAAGCGTGGCTTTTCAAGCGGTGAGATTATGGTTGTTCTTGTTACAGGGGAGAAACAGTTTAAGTCTGAAAGAAGCTTTGTAAATGCTTTGATTGGCAGACATCCTGAGATTACAACTATTGTACAGAACATTAATAATCGCAGAACAAGCCTTGTTCTTGGAAACAAAAGCATTGTACTTTACGGCAAAGGTTCTATTCAGGAGCAGCTTTGCGGATATACATTTTCAATTTCTCCAAAGGCTTTTTATCAAATTAATCCGGTACAAACTGAAGTTCTATATAACAAAGCTATGGAGTTTGCAGATATTTCAAAGGAAGATATTGTTATTGACGCTTACTGCGGAACAGGTACTATCGGCATTATAGCAAGTAAATACGCAGGAAAAGTAATTGGCGTTGAGTTAAACAAAGACGCTGTAAAAGACGCTGAAAACAATGCGAAGTTTAATAATGTTCATAACATTGATTTTGTATGTGCTGACGCAGGAAAGTATATGGTTGGACTTGCGAAAGAAAACTTAAAAGCCGATGTAGTAATTATGGATCCCCCAAGAGCCGGAAGCAAAATAAACTTCCTTAATTCAGTTGTAAAACTCAGCCCTAAAAAGATTGTGTATATTTCCTGCAATCCTGAAACCCTTAAGAGAGACTTAACATATCTTTTAAGAAATAAATATAAGGTTAGAAAAATCCAGCCTGTGGATATGTTCCCTCATACAGAACACATCGAGTGCGTGGTATTGATGTCACGGGTTAAGGACTGATAGGCTCAAAAGCCCTTGATTTCAGGCACTTTTCGGCTTCCGGCAGCTTCGAGCAGGTGGAAACGGTGAACGGCTCTGCGGTAACTTATCCACGGCAGCACGGCTCAAAAAATGTGAGAGTGGAGTTGCCGAGATAGATGTCAATAAGTGGAGTTAGTGAGTTAG
>CAYRTG010000076.1:0-1890 GCA_964427365.1 uncultured Ruminococcus sp.
TTTCTTTTTAATGCTACTAATGATTGTTGTTTTATAACACTTTATATACCATATATAGTACTAAAAAACTGTTGCACTTTTAGGCTATTTAATATACAATAGTATTATTAAATTAAAGGAGTGGGTTTATGAACACTAATTATCAAACAAATCCTTTTCAACAGAATGTTGATATATTAAAAGGATTTTTCAAACGTCCGATTGTACTTGTTACAGCTATACTAATGGGGGTAAGTTCCCTATTGTCTATGTTTTCGGGATTTTTTGTAAACACAGCTTTGACTCAGTTTCTAAGTAGCCTGCCTTATGAAGTCCGCAGGTATATCGGTGACACAAGTACAGCAACCTCAGGGTTTAGCTTACCTATACTTGCAATTCTTACAACTGTTGCATTTTTCCTGTTTTACTTTTTTAGTAAAAACAACAGTTCTGAATTAAAAGTGCCTGCAACTATGTTCAAGGTTGTATCAATCATTGAGCTTGTATTGGTTTGCGTAGTAGCCGGAATTGTTATTTTGGCTTTTTCTGTTACTTCTGTTGCTATTGGTTACTTATATGGTGCCCAAAATACGGCCGTTTTATTGATAGGAGTAATAATCGTTTGTCTTATTGTTTTGGGTATAGCAATTTGGTTCTGTGCAACTAAAGTAAAGTTTGCTTGTTCAATTAAAAAAAGTACAAAATCAATTTACTTATTCAAAAACGGTGCTAAAATCTTTGGTGTGTTAACTATTATTTTCAGCGGTATTTCATGTCTTGCAGTATTGTCATCTTTATCAGTTCCCGATATGGGCTTTATGACCTTTGCAGGGCTTGTAAGTGCAGCAAGCAATATTCTCCTTGGTGTTACTGCAATTCAGTATGCAAACTACATTAAGGAAGTTTCTGCAAAATTTACAACTCAACCTGTTTACGGCTCTGTTAATCCTGAGCCATATAACCCTGAGAATTTTGCTCAGACAACATACGGCACACCTTACAGCCAACCGGCTCAACCTGTATATGAGCAACAACCTGATGAAGATCCTGCAACTGATGATGTTGCTCCTACAGAGGAAGCTCCTGCTGTTGAAACAGATAGCTTCTGTTCAGCTTGCGGAAATCCTGTAAAAGCGGATGATTACTTCTGTAATAATTGCGGTAATAAATTGAAGTAATTTAATTAATTTAAACACAACATAATTTAACCCCTGACGAAAAAACTCGTGAGGGGTTATTTTTATATTGAATTTTCGGCTAAATAAGTTGCAATAAAATTTATTCAAGCTCCTTGAAATCTTTAATTGCAGCCTGTTTTGTTTTGTAAGCGTCACTTGCCTTATCATCCGCCGCGCTGTCTGTATAAATCATAAGATATTTTTCGTTATCTGAAAGGTAAGCCTCAGTTTCTTTGTCATAAAGAGAAAACTTTCCCTCTTTCTTAACACTTTCAATTACTGCTTTAGCTTTATTGTTAAGATTCTTTGTATCAAATTCATAAAGCTCAACACTTGCAGTACCCTTAACATAACGATTGCCTGCCTTTGCACCTATAAGCTTATATTGCATTTCAGTAGTATTTCCTTCTTCATTTTCAATATAACCAAGGTCATTGAAATATTCAGCTAGACCCTTAAGGTTTTTGCTGTAATTTTCTTGTGAAATTTTTTCAGCTTCAGTAGCCTGAGTGTTTCCTTGTTCGTCTGTAGAAGTTGCAGCAGTTGCGGCAGTTGCGGAACCGCCTGATGTGAGAGGATCATTTCCGCAGCCGGCAAAAATCAACATCACCATACTAATCATAATTAATGGAATAAGTTTATTCATACTAACCTCCGTAAGGATATTTTTAATTGTTGACAATTATTATATAATACTTTTTTCCTAAAATCAACTATGAAAAAGCAGTCGGAG
>CAYRTG010000077.1:0-1821 GCA_964427365.1 uncultured Ruminococcus sp.
CTCCCACTGAAATAGTTAATGACGCCCGCCGCTTTAGAAGCGGAGGGACGTCATCGCATAAGTTATATCTTAACCGCCGGTTATTTTATATCTTCATAAATATATTTCTGAATATCAGACTTTAGCTTATCAAAATCATTAAGCTGAATAATCCACGCACCGCCGCTTGAATATCCGGACTGCCACTCACCGTCATCAGGAACGCATCTTTCCTTGAATTTATAGCCAAAGAATTTTATGCTTCGCTCAGCATACCACTTAAAGTCATCAGAGGTTAAATTTGTTTTTACATTTGCCTTTAAAGCTTTGATTGTAGCAAGAACCTTGTCAGGTGTGTAATTGCTGTAGGTTGTAACAAGGCTTTGAATAACTCTGCGCTGACGGCCTGTTCTTGTAAAGTCATCTCCGCTAAAGCCGTTTCCGCCCCTGTCCCTGCACAGCCATAAAGCCTGCTGACCGTTAAGGTGAGTAACGCCCCCTGCTGTGCTGACTGTTCCTACAGAACCTGCCTGTCCGTTTTTATTAATCTGCCAGTTAATATATCCTGCCTCGTCACTTGTAATATCAACATTAACACCTCCAAGGGCATTAATTACATCTTTAAATGTTGAGAAGTTTACTGCAACATAATTATCAATTTTAACTTTGAAAGTCTGCTGAATAGTTTTTAACGTAAGCTCGGGGCCGCCGAAAGCATAGGCGGCATTAAGCTTATTCTGACCATATCCGGGAATTTCAAAGAAATTGTCACGCATAAATGAGGATTGCTTAATAGTACCTGTATTGCTGTCAACAGAAATCAACATCATACAGTCACTTCTGCCAACACCTGAGCCGCTGTCTACACCGAGAAACAAAATGTTTTTAATATTTGAATTTGTGTAAAGCCCGTTTTCAATATGAGTTACACCTTTTTGGAACTGAATATTTTTATCGTTAATTCCCTTGTACAGCCAACCTTTTTTATTGTCGAACTTATACACAATATATACAGTACCGCTGTAGTCCTCGCTGTCAACCTTAAAAATAACCTTATCTGTGCCTTTTTCCAAATCGGTTTTTCTTGAGTCATATTCAGCCTTAAAATATGACTTTTTAATTTTCTTAGCTACAACTTCCTCTTCAATACCGCCGACAGGATAAAGAGTAATTTCCTTGCTATCTGTATCAGCAGACTTAAATTTATATAGGTCGCCGTCTTTTACATAAACCACCCTATAGTCAGTAGCCTCTATACCGTACACATCGTTTTCCCTTATAAGACTGCCCTCAAAGCTGTAAGTATTGTCTTCAGAGCTTTCAGCTTCATTTTTAATTTCAATGTCCTTAACTTCAAATTTGTAGGGCTTTTTGTTTACATCAAAATCGGTAATCTCGCTAATTGAATTAAGATTACTGATTATTTCTTTTTTAGTTGGTTTCTTAAAATTGCTATTTAAAACAAAGAATACCGTTACAGCAATGATTGCAATTACAGCAATGCCTGCACCGGCAATAATTCCTATTTTAGCTTTTGAGAAATTTTTCATATAATGCTTTTTGTTCGGTACTTGTTTATTATCTTGAGTTTTCATTTTTCTTACCTCCCTATACATACAGTTTAACACAAAAAATATGATAATTGTAATATATTAAAGCATTGTAGTAATTTTTATTTTACAAAATCCAAAATATCGACAGAAAATCTATTTAAATCGGAGCAGTGCTCCCAAGCCTGCTTGAATATTTTTGGGAAAATAAGTGAGCTGCGGCAAATGAGAAAGCATTTGCCGCAGCTCCTTTATTTGCTGATTATTTTACTTTAACAGTACATTTAAGGGT